>JAGANP010000148.1 GCA_017624175.1 Lachnospiraceae bacterium
AGGAGGAGGTATGACATGTATCTGATCGCCAAAGCGGATCAAAAGGCCTTTGAAGATACCGCCAGGCGCATCGGACTAGAGGAGGGCCGGGCCGAGGGTTTGGCAGAAGGCCGGGCAAAGGGTTTGGTAGAGGGTTTGGCGGAAGGTCGGGCACAGGGCTTGGCAGAGGGTCAAACACAGGGGCGAAAAGAGGGAGAACTCCAGCAAAGCAGACAGAATATTCTTGAACTGCTGGAAGAACTGGGTGAAATTCCAATGGATATTTGCAACAAAATAGAGAAAGAAAGTGACAGGAAAATTTTAAAAAGCTGGCTTAAAGCAGCGGCCAGGGTACAAAGTTTTGATGCTTTCCGAGAGATTATGAAGTGATTAAGAGCATTTAAATGCGGTTTGTCGCCACCTCTGTCAGGTGGCGATTTTCTTGGGTAAACTCCTGTCAAAAAGGGAATTACGACGAATAGTAGAAAGAAAAAATAAGAAATGTCGAATTTTGCTAATTAATGCTATTGCTTTTGGCGGATAATATCATTAATATGTACATAAGGAGATGTTAATATATTATGAAACTTGCTGAAAACGATACGAATATTAGTACGGAAACAATTATTAGACAACCCTAAGAATGTTGGGGTTAAATAAGTCTTACAAGGGATTCAATCATCTGATCTGTGCAATAACCCTTGTCTTAGAGAATTCCGATATTCTCACCTACATATGCAAAGGCCTGTACGTTGAAATCGCAATACAATGTGGTACCACTGTGGCCAGTGTAGAGCGAAATATCAGAACTGCTAAAGAGGTTATATGGCGTAACTGCAATGAAAATGTATTGCAGAGCATCTTCAGAGATCAGTATGATGCAAAGATCCCCAATAATGCGATTTTTATTGATGGGCTGACGGATTTTATCAAGCTGATGATAAATGACGAACTTGCGTCCCGTTGATTTTAAGAAGAGATTTATAAACTATATCTAACGAAGCCAGCGAAAGCCATAGCTAATGCTATGGCTTTCGCTGGCTGGTCATTTATCAATTTTTTAATCTGAAATAAGTAATTTTAATCTTTCTTTTTCTTTGTATTGTACAAAATCACAAAAAGAAATGGCTTTTTGGTAAAAACTTGGGCAAAAAGCAAAAAATGGGAAAAGCGGAGCAATATCTGATAAGTAACCTGCACAAATAAATGTTAAAATCAAACTGTCGCACTATAACACATATTGGGGGTAAAAGTATGAAAAAGCGAATTAAAAAATGGCTTACGTTCTCGCTGGCATTCATGCTGATTTTGGGGTCAATTAATCATTCCCCTCTGACAGCTAATGCTACAGCGGTGACACCGCCAGAGATTACGGATTCCGTTACCGGAAACAATAATGACGTAATTCCGATAACAGGAGACGTTTCTGATGATACGGAAACGGTCTCCGGAAATCTGGTGCTGGTATCTAAAGCGCAGATGCTTAGTATGGGAAAAGTGATGGTGGGGGCTACAACCACCAATCTTTTGGATGATGATACCATTGGAGGAAACAGAGACGAAGACATATATCTGTATGCGAGCGCAGATAATTTTGCCGGCATAAGAGACAGATGGAATGGAACATTTAATACATACACAGAGAATGCTAATAAAACAATAAGCATTGAAACGAGTGGTCAGGGAACAGAATTGTTGTTTACCCTGCAGGAGCCCATAGATGCAACTCAGGTTGAAGCAATAACATTTGCAATGTCTGCATATGACGGAGCATGGGCTTATAAGATATATGATGAAAATCTAACACAGTTATATGTAAACTATGACGTTAATACAGCATATTACACAGATAAAAATATCGTCACAATAGATGTAGATAAGACAGAGGGAAAAATAGGTGCTATCAGTGTAATGTGTAACACCAATGATACCGTGACATGTACGTTTGACGGCGTAATGATTGATGTAGTAGGTCAGACAAGTGATAATCTTTTGGATAGCGATGCCATTGGAGGAAACAGAGACGAAGACATATATCTGTATGCGAGCGCAGACAATTTTGCCAGCATAAGAGACAGATGGGGTGGATCATTCAATACATACACAGAGAATGCTAATAAAACAATAAGCATTGAAACGAGTGGGCAGGGAACGGAATTGTTGTTTACCCTGCAGGAGCCCATAGATGCAACCCAGGTTGAAGCAATAACATTTGCGATGTCTGCATATGATGGAGCATGGGCCTATAAGATATATGATGAAAATTTAACACAGTTATATGTGAACTATGACGTTAATACAACATATTACACAGATAAAAACATTGTCACAATAAAAGTGAATGAAGCAGAGGGAAAAATAGGTGCAATCAGTGTAATGTGCAACACCGCCGATAGTGCGACATGTACATTTGATGGTGTTATGATTGATATGGTAAGTCAGACAAGTGGTAATCTGTTGGATGGCGAAGAAATCGGAGGGAACAGAGCCGAAGATAAGTATTTATATGCAAATTCCGATAGCTTCTCGAGCATAAAAGATAGATGGAGTGGAAGTACAGATTCCTATGAGAGAGATGATGCCAATAAAACAATCACGATAAACTCAACCGGGGCATATCAGGAATTGTGGTTTACTTTGGCAGAGCCTGTAGAAGCTGCAAAAGTTGAATCTATAACTTTTGCAATGTCCGAGTATACAGGGAAGTGGCATTATAAGGTATACATAGACGGTGCAGAGGCTGGGACATATACAAAGGCCTTTGAGGGAGAAGGCAACAATATATATACCATAGCAATAAGTGAGACTGAAGGAAGTATAACGGCAATCAGTGTAATGAGTGATGCAGCAAATAGCACATGTACGTTTGACGGGGTGATGATTGATCTTAAATCTACATCTGAGGAAGAGCCCACGGAGACCTACACTATCACGGTAAACGCAAGTGCATTAACCCATGACTGGTCTGCATCGAAAATCACCCATACTCTGGGTGATGACAACAGATTAAAGATTGATTTCGGCGTAGCCAACCAGGACTCCCGGTATGATCTGCCTATTACGATTGATCTGGCAAATGTTGAAAAAGTAACTTTCAATGTTTGTAATCAGGATGGAAGACATAATATTTCCGTTAGTTTGGATGGAACCAAGGTGGGTGAGCCTATCAGCAACCAGCAGGGAACTTCCTTTGTAATGGTACCCACGGCAACCAAGGGAACGATTAATGAGGTTGTATTCCAGGCTGCAGGCTGGGATTACACAGCAACCAATACGCTTACGGTGGAAAGCGTTGTATTCACAATGAAGAGTACAGAGGCGAAAGAGGATCAGGTTTACGGTGAAGCTCCTATTACAGAAGAAGTGGATCCTACGGAAAACCTTACTCCCGCAACCACGAGTGAATATGATAAGAGATTTACCTACACGGATGGCGGGCTTACTGTTCAGTCATGCAGTAATGAGCAGATGGCTTATACGGCCCAGGATGTGGAAAAGGTGGCAGTTACCTTTAACAAAGAATGGGATGAAATTAAGTTTGCTCTTCCTGAAGAGATTGACTTGGCCAGATGTACTTCTGTAACTTTCGCAACATCCGATCAGACGGTACCTCTTGCTTATAAGTTATATGATACAGACGGCAATGAAATTAAAGATATTACCCAGTATACCAAGACCGGAACAACCTGTGCGATTGCAATTTCCGGCAGGACAGAAAAGGTTGGGGCTGTAGCAATCATGCTTCATAAGGATGATGTCGCAGCTGTAAACACCTGCGTATTTGACGGCGTACTGTTTAAGATGACTGAAGCAGCAGTTGAGACACATACCGTAACCTATACCGCAGATCAGCTGGAACTGAGCGAAAGTAAGGCCGCTTCCTGCACACTGGTAAACGGCAATTATGTGATGACTTTCTCAAAACTGCTTGAGGAAGTTACCCTGAAGCTTCCCGACATCATCAACATGGCGAACTGTGTAAATATTCAGGTTACCGTATCCGGACAGACAGGACCGGTAAACTACTATTTACAGTTAGACGGTGCGCAGAAAGATGTTAAGTATTATAACACAGCCGACGCCAACGGTGATGCAGTACATACAATTACATCACAGTTGACCTCCGGTGGAATAAATGAAATCAGGATCCAGTGCGGCGGCGAGGAGTATACGGAGAATTCCGCTGTTACGATAGAAAAAGTGACTTTCACCATGCAGGGCAGTGAGGGAACAAATGATTTCCTGACAGATGAAGATGAGGAGCCTGATGAGTTGGTACCCGGCACTGCGAATATTACTCCTGCCGGTGACGGTGTGGATGATATCTCTCTGCAGGCAGGTACGTTAAAGGTGGCTGGCGCTACCACTGCAACCTATGCAAAGACCGATACCAATCAGTTCCAGGTGAACTTTGCAAAACAGTATGATGAGCTGAAGCTGAATCTGGAAACTTCGGTTAATCTGCTGCAGTGTACCAGTGTAACCTTTGCGGTATCCGAGCAGAGCAGTCCTCTGGCGTTCAAGCTGTACACCAAGGACGGTACCGTAGTCCCCAAGTATGACAATGCGGATCAGACCCTGTATACATTTGATCTGTCCAGAACCGGAGAGATTGTGGCGATCGGTGTCATGATGAATGAAAGCGGACTGACCGATCAGACCTGTGTATTTGACGGTGTGACCTTTACCATGGATACTTCTCTTTCCACGGAGACAGAGATAGCAGAGTATCCGGTAACGGAACTGACTCCGGGCAAGACACAGAATGCGACCTACCAGGTGGTTAATGGCGAGTATGTGATCGACTTCTCGGCTGTAAACAGTGAAATGTGGTTTACCCTGCCGGAGACTGTGAATATGTCTCAGTGCATCAGCGTGATTTTCGAGGTGTCTGGTCAGACCGAGCCCCTGAACTTCCATGTTGGTATGGAAGAGACCAAGCTGAAGAGCTACTGGTACAATACCGGCGCTGATACCTATACCTTAGAGGCGCTGTGCAAGAACCAGATTAACCAGGTATGCGTCCAGTTAGGCAATAACATGCCCAGTGGAACGGTTACTCTGAAAAAGGTATCTTTCCTGATGCGTGAGAGCAGCGGAGAGGAGCCTGTGGATCCGGTAGACCCTGTGGATCCCGATGATGTTATAGAGGGTACTCCGAATATTACTCCAGAGGGGGAATATTCCTATCAGGCAGGGACGCTGACAGTATCTCTGGCTACCAGTGCAGAGTACACGCAGACCACTACCAATCAGTTTAAGGTAGACTTCCCGGGCCAGTACAAAGAATTTAAGCTGACTTTGCCGGAGACCATTGATCTTCTGCAGTGCAAGTCTGTGACCTTTGCAGTGTCCAGTCAGACTGGCCCCCTGGCATTCAAGCTGTACAATGAGATAAACGAAGAGATTTTTGTAAAATACGACCAGACCGGTTTAACCCTGTATACCTTTGATATTTCCAGTACGGAAAAAGTAAAGTATGTGGGCGTGATGCTGAATCAGGAGCTTACCGATATCAGCTGCATCTTTGACGGTGTCATGTTTGACGTGGATCCTAATGCTTCTACCGATACCTATACCGTTACCTATACGGCCAATGAACTGGTGTTGGACAGCAGCGGTGCAGAATCCTGTGAACTGGTAAACGGCAACTGGCTGATTAAGTTCTCTGATCTGGATCAGAATGTGAACTTTAAGCTTCCGGCTTCCGTAAATCTGGAGAAGTGTGTAAATATTATCTTTACTGTAGCAACACAGAATGGTCCTGTAAACTTTAATGTGAGTCTCGACAGGACAAAGCTGAAAGATTACTGGTATAATACCGGTAAGACGGTTTATACGCTGGAGCCCGGCATTACATCCAAGATCAATGAAGTAGGTATCCAGTGCGGCCGTGAAAATGATGCTTTTGTACCCGGTTCCTTTATCGAACTGGTAAGTGTATCTTTCCTGATGAAAGGAACGGAACCTAAGGAAGCACCGGCAGACAATAACTACACGATGGACTACTTTGATGTGGCGTCCCGGAGTACAGGGGTAACACAGACAATAGATGAAGCGGGTACTGCTACCATTACGTTCCCTAATGTGGGAGACAGCATCACCTATGAGATCCCTGATTCTGTGGATGTGAATCACATGACTTTCCTGCAGTTCCTGCAGTCCCTGCAGGGGGTTCAGGTGAATCTGCTGAATGCTAAGGGCAATGTATTATTCAGCGGAACGGAAAGCATATTGGCAACTAACTGTAATCCCGATGTAAAGTATATCCAGCTGGTAAGTTTGGCGGATAATACGGTACTGACGCTTAACAGCATCCTGTTCCATGTGGATCCCAACGCATATGAGGCTATTGTTCTGAACGGCAACTTTGCAAGGGAAGATGTGAGCATGTGGGGTGCTGCACTGTGGGGCAGCGTAGATGGTGTATCCACAGAGATCACGGTAAAGACCAGTGATACTCCTATTTATGAGGATATCTATACCTATGGTGAGATTAACAAGAGAAGCAGCGCTTATGTATGCTTTGCACAGGATGTAACTGCTCGTACGACTCCTGCAACGGGATATATCTTCTCTTTCTGGGCGAAGCTGTCCGATGATTATGCAGGTGCGCCTGCAGAGCTGCGTACGGTAGAATTTTCACCGTATTATCTGGATGTAAACGGCAATGCGCAGTACACCATGACCCGTACCGGCGCTTATAAGCAGGTATTGGAGCCCGGCGTCTGGACACATTTCTATGGCGTTGTAGGTCTGCCTGACGGAGCAACCGGATTCACGATCCGTATTGTAGAGCAGGGTACGAACTATGGCCAGGGTGAATGTCTCATGGGAAGCTATGCAGTAACCGGCGTATCCCTGACCCCTACGGATTATCCTCCTGAGCCCAGCTGGGGCAAGGGCGGAGGCAGCGGAACCCGGAACAATACGGTTACCAGAGAAGCAAACTATGAATTAACCTATGAGATGGAAGATCTGGCGATTGACTGGGCATCTGCTACAGCAAGTAAGAAGACAGATAATATCAATATCAGCTTTACCAACAACTATGATGAGGTACGTTTAAAGCTGCCTCGCACTCTGGATATGTCCACCTGTGCATGGATCAAGGTAAATATACCGGAGCAGAATGTACCGATTGCCATCAAGTTGTACTATAAGGGTCAGCAGGTAGATGTATCGTACTATAACGATATTGCAACTTCCTACCTGATGGTACCGGTTTATGATGGAAAAATTGACGGAATTGGTATCATGAGCCTGGCAACACCTAATCCGGCAGGCGCCTATGCTTTGGCTGACTTTATTACCTTTGGCCTGACAGAGGAGCCGGCACCGGAAGAGGTGTCCAACACCATCGTGATCAACGGCGATTTTGCGGATGAAGATCTGAGTGACTGGCATGAAGCTTTATGGGGAACCGGTATTACCATTACCCAGAAGACCAGCAGCACGCCGATTTATGACAATGTTTATACTTATGTAACCTACTCCCGGAGAAACTCTCCTTATCAGTGCTTTGCACAGGATATTACCGGTAGAGTGGAGCAGAATGAAACCTATACTTTCTCTTTCTGGGCAAAGCTGTCCGATGACTATAAGGGCGCTCCCGAGAATCAGAGAATCGTACAGTTTGCTCCTTATACGGTGGATAAGGATGGCAATGCAGATTATAATCCCAGACTGGAGGGTACTTATTTCCAGGTCATGGAGCCGGGTGTATGGTATTACTTCGAGGGAACCTATAAGGTAACCAATGATAATCCGATCTCCAAGGTAGTAATCCGTATCCTGGAGCAGGGTACGAACTATGGCCAGGGCGATTGTGTCATGGGTAGTTACAGCGTGGCAGGCGTGCATATGGAGAAATATATCCCCGAGCCTCCTTCCATTGATGAAGATGTACCTGCTCTGAAAGATACCATGGCAGAGACCTTTGGCGACGACTTTATTACCGGTACGGCAATCACTGTCAGCGAGCTGGATGATCTGGGCGTGGAAATGCTGATTAACAAGCACTTCAATGCTGTGACCATCGGCAATGAATTAAAGCCGGATGCGCTGTTTAACTACAGCAATGACGAGCATACCCCGTTGCAGACCATTACCTTTAACGGTGAGACCATGGAAGTACCGACCCTGTATTTCAGCAGAGCGGAAGAGATTCTGGATAAGCTGCTGGAGTGGAATGAAAATAATCCCGATAATCCGATTAAGGTAAGAGGTCATGTGCTGGTATGGCACAGCCAGACGCCGGAGTGGTTCTTCCGTGAGGGTTATACCGTAGGGCAGAATGCAGACGGCAGTGAAAACTATGTAACACCCGAAGAAATGAATCTGCGTCTGGAGTGGTACATCAAGACGGTTCTGGAGCACTTTACCGGCGAAGACAGTCCTTATAAGGATATGTTCTACGGCTGGGATGTGGTGAACGAGGCGGTGTCCAACGCCGGTAACGGTTACCGTACCGACAAGGTATCCCTTGTGGAGCCCCTGAGCCAGTCCACCCACAGCTCCAACTCCAGCTGGTGGGCAGTATACCAGAGCAATGAGTATATCCTCAACGCATTCCGGTATGCAAACCAGTACGCTCCTGCAGATGTAGAGCTGTACTACAATGATTACAATGAATGTGATAACAAGAAGATGCAGAGTATTGTCAAACTGCTGACAGATGTTAAGGAAGCGGAAGGTACCAGAATTGACGGTATGGGCATGCAGGGTCACTACAATATGTTCAATCCCAGCGTTTCCGACATTGAAAGAGCAGTACGTGCATACGCAGAGGTAGTGGGCAAGGTGCAGTACACCGAGCTGGATATGAAAGTAAGCGGAGATATCTCTACCGATGAAGCACTGGCAAAGGAGTACGTGGCACAGGCAGAGCGTTACCATGACATCTACATGGTACTGAAAGAGCTGGATGCTGAGGATGGCATTGAAATTACCGGCCTTACCATGTGGGGTACTGTAGATAAGTATTCCTGGCTGCAGAGCAGTTCCGATGTGGGCGGCGGTGCAGACGGCACACTGTCACAGTGTCCTCTGCTGTTCGACTCCAACTACAAGATAAAGCCTTCCTACTGGGCATTTGTGGATTACACCATGGTGGATCCCGACTGGACGGAGGATGCCGGAGAAGAGACGGTTAAGGAGCAGGAGGAAGCATCTGTTGAAGAGACTCCCGAATCTGCATCTGAGCCGGAAGCAGAGCCTGCTGTAGAGTCCGAACCGGTGGTGGCAGAGACCAAGAGCAGTCCGATCGTACCGATTGCAATCGCTGTGGGCGCAGTGGTGGTCGGCGCAGGCGCCGGAGTTGCCGTGTATTTCGGCAGAAAGAAAAGCGGTGCAGGCAAGAAAGCCGAGAAGTAAACGGAAAAACAGATAAGCAATAAAAAAGTACCGTGATACGATAAAAAGTATCACGGTACTTTTTCATATCACGGCAGAAATAAATTAGGGATTGTCTGCAAAGCGGTAATCGGTAACCCGCTTGGTTTTTTTCTCACTGCGGGGCAGTGTTTCCACAGGTACAACGGTGACCTTGGGTGTTACGCCGATGCGGGATTTGAACAATTCCCGAATGCGCTGGGCAGTGGCCTCAAAGTTCACCCGGCCCTCCGCTTCCACGGTAACGATCATAATATCCTTATTTTTCTCATCGTCATGGGCGATGGTAATGGCATATTCGCTGGACACACCGTCCACATTCTGCAGCAGATCCTCCACCTGGCTGGGGAACATGTTCACACCATGCACCTTGAACATGTCGTCGCTGCGTCCTCTGATTATGTCAATACGGGGATAGGTTCTGCCGCAGGAGCACTTCTCAGGAATAATTCTGGAGATATCGTGGGTGCGGAAGCGGATTAAAGGCGCTCCCTCCTTTACCAGGGTGGTAATGACGATTTCTCCCTCTTCGCCGTCGGGTACGGGCTGGCCGGTCTTGGGATCAACGATTTCAATATAGATATAGTCATCCCAGTAGTGGATGCCGGTTTCGTGTTCACAGTTGATGCCGATACCGGGGCCGTAGATTTCTGTCAGGCCGTAGATATCGTACAGCTCAATGCCCAGTCCCTCCCGGATATAGGCACGCATCTTTTCGCTCCAGCGCTCTGAACCGATGACGCCTTTTTTCAGGCAGATCTGATCCCGCAAACCTCTTTTGCTGACTTCTTCGGCCAGCAGTAAGGCGTAGGAGGAGGTGGCGGTAATCACGGTGGACTTCAGATCCACCATCATCTGCAGCTGTTTGTCCGTGTTGCCCGGCCCCATGGGGATGGCCATGGCCCCCAGCTTCTCGCAGCCTGCCTGGAAACCGATTCCGGCGGTCCACAGGCCGTAGCCGGGGGTGATCTGGATCCGGTCCTGACTGGTAATTCCTGCAGTCTCATAGCAGCGGGCAAACATGGTGGCCCAGTCGTCCACATCCTTGGCGGTATAGGGGATGATCACCGGTTTGCCGGTGGTACCGGAGGAAGAGTGGATTCGTACCACCTTTTCATCCGGCACCGCCTGAATGCCCAGGGGATAGGCGTTGCGCAGATCATCCTTGCTGGAAAAGGGAAGCCTTTCGAAAGCCTCCTGACTGTCCACACCATCAATACCCAGCTCCCGGTAGATCCTTCCGTAATAGCTGTCTGTCTGAACCAGGCGCTTGATCTGTGCATCCACCTGGCTTAATTGGGTACTATTTAATACCATTTGCTCCTCCGATCTGCATTCCTGCCCGGAATGCGGCAATATTATTATCGACAAATTTTGCGGGAACTTTCTTTTGAATCTCCTGCAGCACTGCCTCTGCAGCAAGCCCCAGTGCTCCTGCGCCCACAGCCGCCCCCAGGATTGCCACATTGAAATAGCGGGTGGAGCCGAAAGGCGCACACAGGCTCCGGGCGTCAATGATCAGACAACGGCACTTGCTCTGCAGATAGGTCAGCATCTCGGTGCCGTCATAGCCCGTATCATTCAGGGATTCCGTGGTGGGCTTTACCGGCACGCTGCTGACCAGCACCAGGCCGTCTGTTTTCAGATAGCGTAAATTGCGCACCACCTCCGCCGGTTCAAAGGCCAGTATCAGGTCCGCACTGCCGCTGGGGATCAGCGGGGAAAAGGCGTCCTCTCCAATCCGCACATGGCTGGTGACGGAGCCGCCCCGCTGAGCCATGCCGATGGTCTCGGCGGAATGTACGGTTTCACCGCAGGCGGTGGCGGCGGAAGCAATGAGCTTGGAAGCCAGGACGGTTCCCTGTCCGCCCACACCGCAGATTAATATATCTTTATTCATTCGCTCTCCAATCCGGAAAAATCTTTCCTATATGTATTTATTGAATTGCACTTACGGGACAGACCTGACTGCAAAGGCCGCAGCCGGTACACAGGCTCTCGTCAATCTGCACTTTGCCGTCTATCGTGATCAGTGCCGGACAGCCGATCTCCCGGATGCATTTTTTACATTGAATACATTTTTCGGAGATCTGCATTTTCCCGGTGGGTTTGCTGATGGCAATGCAGGGGGATTTAAAAATAATGGCCTTGACTCCGGGCAGCGCTGCGCATTCCTGTACGGCTGCCACCGCTGCGCTCAAATCCAGAGGATCCACGGTCAGGATCTTTTTCACACCCATGCCCGCCAGTGTGGATTCGATGCTGATCTTATCCACGATATTGCCCATCATATTGCGGCCGGTACCGGGGTGGGGCTGGTGGCCGGTCATGGCGGTGGTGGAATTATCCAGCACGCAGAGAGTCATATCCGCTTCGTTGTAAAGGGCGTTGACCACGCCTGTCATGCCCGAGGCGAAAAAGGTGGAATCTCCCACAAAGGCAAAACAGGCCGCATCAGGATCCGTCCAGTGCAGGCCCTGGGCCATGGTAATCCCGGCGCCCATGCACAGACAGGTATCCACCATATCCAGAGGCATGGCATTCCCCAGGGTATAGCAGCCGATATCTCCGCAAAAATAGCTTTTTTTGCCCTGCATGGCCTTTTTCACCGCATAAAAAGAGGCTCTGTGGGGGCATCCGGCGCATAGCACCGGGGGCCGCTGGGGCAGGGCGGGCATATCGGACAGATCCGGCCCGGCATCGGCGGGAGCAGTACCCAGGAAATCGCTCAGTATCCGGGCCACGCTGTCTGCGGAATTTTCCCCGCTGGGCGCCACATGCCCCGTGAGCTTGCCGCAGACCTTTACCGGCAGCCGATGAGCGCCGATCAGCTGCTGCAGCTGTGTCTCTATATAGGGGCTCAGCTCCTCAATACAGATTACTTCTTCTACACCCTCCAGGCAGGCCAGAGCCAGCTGCTCGGGGAAAGGATAGGGGGTAGCAATCTGACACAGGCGGACGTCAGGATATTTTTTCAGATATTCTTTTGCATAGGCGTAGCTGACGCCGGAGGCAAATATCGCCTTGGTACCGGTGCCGGTAAAATGGTTCGGCGCATAGGCGGAGAAGTCCTCGCCGATCCGGGGATTGCGCTTTTCGATCATGGCGTGATTGGCAAAGGAAAGCCTGGGGAAAATCACCCAGCGTTTGGAATCCTTGACAAAGCCCTCATAGGCATGTACCGGAAACTGCTCCGGCACCGAAATGGATGCATAGGCATGGCATATGCGGGTGGTGGGACGGAAGAGCACCGGCGTGCTGTATTTTTCCGAATAGACAAAAGCGTCCTGAATCATCCGGTAGGCTTCTTCCGGGGAAGACGGGTCAAACACGGGGATCCGGCAGAACTGGGCAAACATCCGGGTATCCTGTTCCGTCTGCGAGGAAATGGGACCGGGATCGTCCGCAGAGACGATAACCATACCGCCCTTAACGCCCACGTAAGCCAGGGACATCAGGGGATCGGAGGCCACATTCAGTCCCACCTGCTTCATGGTTACCAGGGTTCTGGCTCCCGCATAGGCAGCGCTGGCAGCCACCTCCATGGCGGCCTTTTCATTGACGGACCATTCCAGATGCAGCCCCGGCTGGGGGTATTTGCTGATCGTTTCGATGATCTCGGAGGAGGGGGTGCCGGGATAGCCGGATACCACATTGACACCGGCAGCCAGCGCTCCCAGGGCAATAGCGCCATTGCCCATCACATATTCTCGTTTCATAGGGTTTCAAACCTTTCTGTATCAGTTTTCAGCGATGCTGTTGAGAATCAGTATAGCGTATTTGGGGGAAATTTGCAATTATAGTATTGACATACCGAATAAATGCATATATGATATTCGCAACGGCATAAGTAATCCAAAATTCAGGGATCCGAAGACATTCGTCTGATTTTCAATGATACATATTTATAGGCAGTAAATAATAAAATTCCTGCTGTCACAGCGGGGAGTGTTTTTGTTGTCCCTGAAAATAAAAAACGGGGAGGTAGACATTTATGACAGAGAAAGTATTGAGGGATTTTTTTACGGATTTGCCCACGGAGCAGGAGCTGCGGGAGCGTATTGAGAGGAGGGATGATCTGCAGGGGCTGTTTGCGACCTGGGATGAAAAAGCGCAGCAGAGGTACCTGGATATCTGTACGGGGAAAAGGGGGTTTAGAATTCTTTATGATTCCTATTTTAAGGAAGTAATGAATCCTGAATATGATCCGTCCCGTATGGAATCATTTCTGGAGACGGTTATCGGGGAGCCGGTGAAAATAGTGAATGTACTGCCCAACGACAGCGTACGGCTGGACGATGAGAACACGCTTCTGGTGACCGATATTATTGTGGAACTGCAGGGTGGATCCATCGCAAATATTGAGGTGCAGAAGATCGGATACATGTTTACTGGGCCACGCTGTTCCTGTTATCTGTCGGATATGATGCTGAGGCAGTACAGGCGGATCAGAGCAAGGAAAAGTGAACCTTTTTCTTATAGAAAGATCAAAAAGGTATATCTGATCGTATTGTATGAAAACAGTCCCCAGGAGCTGAAAGAAATGCCGGATACCTATCTGCATCGGGCAAAGCATGTATTTGACACGGGTCTGCAGATGGATCTGCTGCAAAGATGTATTCTGATACCTCTTGACATATTTAAGAAATGTATGCAGAATAAAGCTATCCGTACACTGCAGGAGGCATGGCTGACTTTCCTGAGTGAGGATGATCCGGGACGTGTAGCGGAACTGCTGCAGAGCTTCCCGGAATTTATAGGCATGTATAAGACGCTGTACGGTATGAGTAAGGATATGGTGAGAATGATGGGATTTTTTTCGGAAGAATTGCGGATGATGGACAAAGACACAGTACAGTATATGATTGATGAGCAGCAGAAAATCATTGACCAGAATCGGGTCAGGCTGGAGGAAAAGGAGAAAACAATAGAGAGCCAGCAGGCCAGGCTGGAGGAAAGGGAGAAAACAATAGAGAACCAGCAGGCCAGGCTGGAGGAAAAGGAGAAAACAATAGAGAGCCAGCAGGCCAGACTGGAGGAAAGGGAGAAAACAATAGAGAGCCAGCAGGCTAAGCTGGAGGAAAACCAGGCTGCCATAGAAGAGCTGCAGGCGCTGATAAAAGAACAGAATCAGTTCATCGAGCAGCTGCAGCAGAAAAAGGAATAAGCCTCATTCCGGGAAATACAGGGAGAGGATCAGCTGTTCTTCCCGGCAGGAGGCGGTGATAGTTCCGCCCAGCTGTTCGGTGAGCGCCCGGGCGATGGACAGGCCGATGCCGGTGGAATGCCGGGCTGTTTCTACGGTATAAAAGCGGTCAAAAAGACGCTCTGTCATGACCGGGGTGAGACCGGGGGCAGAGTTGGAAAAGGTGATCTGTCCGTCTGGGCGCAGACAGACAGTCAGATCCCCCTTGCTGTACTTGGCGGCATTGCTCAGGATATTGCTCAAAATCCGGCTTAAGGCCGTCTCGTCCAGAGTGCGCCATATGGGCGTATCGGGAATTCGAATCACCGGTTCGATGCCTGCTTCGGCAAGCAGGGTATAGGCGGAGGCCAGGCTCTCTTCCAATACCTGGCCTAACTGCAGGGGCACAGGCCGTAGTTTTGCACCGGATATGCTGACGGAGTAACGAAACAATTCCTCGGTCAGATCTTTCATGGCCTCCGTGCGGCTGCGGATCTGTGCCAGATAGTGCTTCAGGGATTCCGGCTGCTCTTCCTGTTCCGCCAGTTCCAGGTAGCCGGAAATGGCGGTGAGCGGGGTGCGCAGGTCATGGGAGATATTGGTGACGGCCTCTTTCAGTTCCCGGTCACCGTTTTCATAACGGTGCCTTTGACTGCGCAGCAGGCGGAGCTGTACGCAAAGCTGGGCTGCCAGCTGCCGGATCCGGGGATCCCGGGAAGAAACATAGATCAGAGTATTGGTATCTTCATTCAGACGCTGGGCAAACTGCTGACAGATTTCCTTTATCCCCCTGTGCAGGGAAAAAATCCGGCACAGGAGAATCAGATCAGAAACCGCCAGCACACCGCACAATATCCAGGACAGCATGGCATACCTCCGTTAAGTTAGGTCTTTCTTTCGGAAAATCATCAGGCCCATTCCCGTGGTCAGGACAATAATGGACAGGGAGTACAGGGGCAGTCTCCTGTTAAAGGTCAGCTCCGGTTCCATCATTCCCGAGAGCTGCAATCCCTGGCTGCCGGGCAGAAAATCATTCAGGAATTCATATACGGTCCGTCTGACAGAGGGGGCAAGATAAGAGTTGTTGGGTATCATTTCCCCCGTAGGAACGCCATCCCGGGTCTCCTCATCGTATTCTACTATCTCAAAGACCTCCGGTTCATCCAGCCGCTGCTTGATGGCAATTCCGGTCATGAACAGGAGGAAAGCCAGAATTACGCATACGGTAGATACCACCGCCTTGTTGGTGCTGAGCAGCGAGATCAGCGTAAAGATACCGCAGTAGGCAAAAGCCAGGAGCAGGCTGGAGAAGAGAACCAGGGCTGCAGTGGCCGCATCCGCCTGCAGGGGCAGCAGCAGGGGAACGGATATCATCAGATATATGGCCAGATAGGTGAGGGTAAACAGTACCGAAGCTGCACCGCAGACCAGAAAAGCTGCCAGATAAATATGACTCTTGCGGTGTCCTGCCACTACCTTGTTGCGGACAATGCCGTCCCCCAGCTCGGATCCCAGATACAGACTGCAGAAAACGGACAGAATAATGCCGGAGAAGACGACGAACTGAAACAGGCCGGTATCCAACGGATGAGCATAGCCGTTATATTTCATATCCATATAGATCTCACAGGACAGAAAGGCAGCATACAGGGCACAAACGATTTCGCATCCCCAGAAGACCCGGGATCTTTTCAGACTATAAAAATTCGCAGATAACAGATTACGCATGGTGACCGCCTCCTATCAGATTCATATAATAATTTTCCAGACTTTCGTCACGTTCATGAACGGATCGTACCTCACAATTCTCTTTAGCCAATGCCAGTGTCAGCCGGGTGATATTGACGCTGCCGTAGAGGTCGGCCTCGTACTGGGTCAGGATCTCATAATCCAGTCCCAGCCGGTCACAGACTCTGGCCAAAGCGGGAGTATCCGTGACGGACAGCCGGATGCATTTGCGGCAGGCGGCTTCCAACTCCTGGGCAGTAATCTCTTTCAGCATCGTGCCGTGGTCGATAAAGCCGTAGTGGGTAGCAAGCCGGGAAAGCTCATCCAGAATGTGACTGGAGATCAGTACGGTAATCCGGCGTTCCCGGTTCAGCTTTAATATCAGCTCCCGGATCTCGACGATCCCCTGAGGATCC
>JAGANP010000149.1 GCA_017624175.1 Lachnospiraceae bacterium
AATCTGTCCAAGGGCTATAAACAGAGAGTGGGTTTGGCCCATGCACTTTTGGGATCGCCGGAGGTGCTGATTCTGGATGAGCCCAGCGTGGGATTGGATCCCAAGCAGATTATTGAGATTCGGGACCTGATCCGGGAACTGGGCAAGAGCCATACGATTATTTTAAGCTCCCATATCCTGTCCGAGGTCAGCGCAGTCTGTGACCATATCATGATTATTTCTCACGGAAAGCTGGTGGCCAGCGATTCCCCGGAGGGTCTGCAGAGGCTGATGAGCGGCTCCGGCAGATTGAAGCTGACCGTCAAAGGCAGTTATGAAGCCCTGCAGGAAGCAGTGAAAGAGCTGCCGGGGATCCAGGAAATGGAAGAACTGACCAGCCCGGAGGAAGGCTGCTGCAGTATCCAGATCAGCATGGATAAAGAGCAGGATATCCGGGAACCGCTTTTTTATCTGCTGGCGGAAAAATGTCTGCCCATTCTGTCCATGGTACAGTCCGAGCGGTCCCTGGAGGATATCTTCCTGGAGCTGACGGGTGAAGTGCCTGCACCGGTAGATGCGGGACGCAGAGGCCGCCGCAGAAAGCAGAAAGAGCAGGCCGCTGCAGCGGAGGACAGCGGACAGAAAGAGCAGGCAGCCGCATCAGAGCACAGTGAGGATAAGGAGGAAAACCAAAATGTTAGCCATATATAAGAAAGAATTACGATCCTATTTTCACTCCTTTATCGGTCTTCTGTTTATCGGAGTCAGTTTATTTTTTATCGGCCTGTATTATCTGGTGTACTGCCTGATGTATGGGTACCCTTACTTTTCCTATGTAATCAACAGCGTCATTGTACTGTTTATGCTGACAGTGCCGGTGCTGACCATGCGGATCATGGCGGAGGAACGGCGCAGTAAAACGGATCAGCTGATTCTGACGGCGCCCATAACAGTGGGACAGATTGTCATGGGGAAATTTCTGGCGCTGGTGACCATACTGGCAGTACCCACCCTGATCAGTGCATTTTATCCGCTGATCCTGCTGAAATTCGGTTCCGTGCCCTTAGGAGAGAGCTATCTGGCATTACTAGCTTTCTTCCTGTATGGCATGGTCAGCATTGCCATCGGTATTCTGGTGTCCTCCCTGACGGAGAGCCAGGTGATTGCCGCCGTGCTGGGCTTTGTACTGCTGTTTGTGGGATATATGATGCCCTCCCTCTGCAGTCTGATCTCCTCTTCAGGAAACTGGCTGACCAATATTTTGAGCCTGTATGATCTGTATACCCCCTTTGTCCTGCTGCTAAACGGCACATTGGATGTGGGTTCAGTGGTGTACTATGTGTCCCTGACGGCACTGGTGCTGTTCCTGACTACCCAGTCCATCCAGAAACGCCGGTACAGCGTATCGGTGAAAACATTAAAAACCGGCGCTTACAGCAGCGGCATGATCGTAGCAGCACTGGCAATTACCATTGTGGTAAATCTGCTGGTGGGACAGCTGCCCAGCACCTGGACCTCTCTGGATCTGACCAGCAATAAGCTGTATTCCCTGACGGATCAGACCAAGGAGTTCCTGGAAGGGATGGATGAGGATGTAACCATCTATGTGCTGGTCAGTGAGGAAAATGAAGATTCCATGCTGGGCCAGACCCTGGACCGCTATGAGGCAATGTCGGAGCATGTCACTGTACAGTACGTGGATCCGATTCAGAATCCCCTTTTTTACAGCCAGTATACCTCCAGCAGTGTCAGCACCAACAGTCTGATCGTGGTCAGCGACAAACGGAGTAAGGTCATTGATGCAAATGACATATATGTCACAAGCTATGATTACAGCAGCTACAGCTCCTCGGTGACGGGATATGACGGTGAGGGGCAGATTACCAGCGCACTGGATTATGTGCTCAGCGATGATATTCCCCTGGTATACATGACGGAGGGACATGGAGAGCTGTCCCTGAGTTCTTCTTTTGAAAGCAGCCTGGACAAGGAAAATGTGGAATACAGTACCATCAATCTGATGGACTATGAAGCGGTGCCGGAATCGGCAGCCTGCCTGGTGATCAATGCTCCCAGCAGCGACCTGTCCGAGGATGATAAAGATAAGGTGATTGCTTATCTGGAGCAGGGCGGCAAGGTGATCCTGATCGTAGGCTACCGGGAGGTGGAGACGCCGAATCTGGATGCCGTACTGGCTTATATGGATCTGAGCATCGCAGAGGGTCTGGTGGTGGAAGAGGATCAGAGCAACTATTATCAGAGCCCTTTCTATGTGCTGCCTACGGTAGTGGCCAGCGCATATACCTCGGGAATCTACGGGAATTATTATATTTTTGCTCCCTATAGCCAGGGAATTCTGGTGCCGGAAACGGAAGATGACAGTGATGTCAGCTACACTACACTTCTGACGACCTCTTCCAGCGCTTACTCCATGCGGAATTTTGAGAGCGCTACAGAATTCGGCAGACAGGAGGGAGATGCTGAGGGTCCCTTTGCCCTGGGCGTGGAGGCAGTGAAAACCCTGGACGAGGGCGAGGCCACCATGGTGGTATACTCCAGTGACCAGATGTTTACGGATACTGCCAGTCAGATGGTAGGCGGTTCCAACCAGATGCTGTTTACCAATACGGTAAGTCATTTTGTGGATCATGAGACCAGCGTATCCATTCCGGTTAAGGATTATGAGGTATCCACGCTGATGCTGAGCAGCAGCAATATTCTGGTATTGGGCATGATTACCGTGATTATTCTGCCTGTGGGCAGCCTGGTGATCGGCTTCGTGATCTGGTTTAGGAGAAGAAAGAAGTAGAGGAAAGCGGTGAATATATGAAAAAACAGGGCAGACATTTTATCATTCTGATTGCTGTGCTGGCCGTGCTGGCGGCGGGTTATTTCGGTCTGAGACAGTATAATACCCGCCAGCAGGAGAAAGAAGCGGAGCAGGTGGACGGTGAAGTATTGGTGGATATTGCGGAGGAAGATATTCTGCGCTTCAGCTATGTATATGAGGATGTGACTTACAGCTTTGAAAGAAGCGGGGAAGACGGGGAATGGGTATCCGCAGATGACCCTACCCTGAACCTGACACAGAGCCGTCTGGATAACATGGCGGGGAAGCTTGCCAATGTGGTTGCCAAGGATACCATCGCAGGCGTGACAGATCTGTCACAATATGGTCTGGAGGAGCCGGCCAATGTGCTGCACTGGGAGACGGCGGAGACCAGCTATACCTATTATGTGGGAGAGTACAACTCTTTCGGCACGGTGTATTACTTCTGCGAGCCGGATTCCGACACCGTGTATACGGTATCTTCGGCCCTGGTGTATGGCTTCAACTATAGTCTGGAGGATCTGATTGAGGAAGAGGAAACGGAAGCCTCTGAGTCAACGGCAGAATAAAGGAAAGCACAGGAAAAGGAGCTGTCGCACGGATTTAGTGCCCGGCTCCTTTTTTCGGTAAAGAATCATTGCCAGACCTGAAAGAATTGCAAGGAAAAAACCAGTTGCCAGAAAAGCAATCCTATGTTAAGATACAGAGGAAAGCAAAAGATTTCCAGGGCATAAGCCCGTTAAGCGCTTCGGCGCATCTGATGAACATCTTCGTTCTTTTCGAAATCCTGCTTTTATTACCCAATTATTTTTAATATACAGGCAGGATGGAGGATGAGGCCCAGAAGCCGCTATATTCATATCC
>JAGANP010000150.1 GCA_017624175.1 Lachnospiraceae bacterium
AGGGATAGGGATTGCTGTCCCCCAATGCCTCCCGGATGCTTTCCGGCGTGGACTGCATGACGATATAAGCCTCTGCTCCCTTCTCTCGCAGCAGATCATATTTTTCATGCAGCTGGGCAATGGTCTGCTGGCAAAGCCCGCAGGTATAGTAGCGGCTGAACAGAAGCACCGTCCTTTTGCCGTTTTTGCTGAACGCTGTACTGCTCTCCTCCCCATAAGGAGTCTTATAGGAAAACTGCGGCAGCTTCTCCCCTGCCCGCAATGCCGTATGCGCCGGTTTTCCCTCCCTGGCCCATACCTCACGGCGCTTTGTAATTGCTTCATACAGCCGGTCCATGGCCGCTTCAATGACAGAGGTGGGACAGGCCAGATTGAAGCGTTCAAATCCCCTTGCCGCATCGCCGAACATATAGCCCTCATCCATAAAGATCTGGGCTTCCTCCACCATGAACTGCTTTAACTCCAGATGCGTCATTCCCCATGCCCGGAAATCCGCCCAGAGCAGATAAGTTCCCTCCAGCGGAAATACCCGGACCTCCGGCAGCTTTTCCGCCATAAAGTGCTTTACATACTCCGCATTCCGGTAAATGACCTGAATACACTGATCCAGCCACTCCCCGCACTGGGTATAGGCCAGGCGGCAGCCCTCGTAGGCGATTGCATTCAGATACATGGAAAAGCTTTTCAGCTTCTCCGCCGTATATGCGGCTTTTCTTACCGGATCCGCAATGATGATATTGGAGCACTGCAGGCCTGCCAGATTAAAGGATTTGCTGGGAGCCGTACAGACGGCGCAGTTCATGGCCGCCTCCTGGGACAGGGACGCCATAACGGTATGGGTAAAGCCGGGCATAATCAGATCATTATGAATTTCATCATCAATGATAAAAACATGGTTGCGGATACAGATATCCATGATCCTGGTAAGCTCTTTCCGGGTCCACACCCTGCCGATGGGATTGTGGGGGCTGCAGAAAAGCAATACCTTGACGTTGGGATCTGCGGCCTTTGCCTCCAGGTCCTCAAAATCAATTCTGTAGCCCTCCTCCGTCAGCAGCAGCGGATTTTCCACCATTTTTCTTCCCAGCGCCCGGATGCTCATGGTCATGGGAAAATAAACGGGAGTCATAATCAGTACGCCCTCCCCCGGTTCCGTATAGGCATTGATCAGCGTGCCGAAGGCAGGAACCACACCGGCGGAGAGTTCGATCCACTCTCTTCGGATCTCGTATTGGTGCCTCGTTTTCATCCAGCCGATCACCGCATCATAGTACGCATCCGTTGCATCAGTATAGCCCAGCACCATCTTTCCCACATACTCCTGCAGTCCCTTTGTGATCTCAGGGGCGTTGAAAAACTCCATATCGGCGGTGGACAGGGGAACCACCTCCGGATCCACCTTCGGATTTTCCTGATACATTCCCTCCCACTTGGCGCTTCCGGTATTTCTGCGATCGGGTACTGTTGTAAAATCATACTTCATGATAAGCCTCCTCTTTTTCTGATAATGCACAGAACACCTGCCGCAGTCTGACGGCAGATGTTCCGCTTGCTCCTGTTATTGATTTGCCCACTGACCGTATTTACTCAGGGTGATACCGCTGGGCGTGGTCACAAAGGTATAATTCGGGTTTTCCAGGTACATATAGGACACCTGATACAGGGGACATACTGCGCCGTCCTCCAGGAATATTTTTTCCATCTCCGCCTGGGCAGCGATCCTTGCTTCCTCATCCAGGGCCAGCTCCCCTACGACCTGCTTATACAATTCATTGTACTGCGCATTGTACCATCTGCCGTAGTTCAGGTTAGAGCCCTCAATCCACATGTCCAGATAGGTGGCTGCATCCTGATAGTCTGCATACCAGCGGGTGATACCCATATCATAGTCTCCGTTGCCCATATCCGCAAGTCTCTGATTGTAAGTGGTGCAGCGAAGCTCCACCGTCAGTCCGGGGAGGTTGGTCTGCAGCTGTGCCTGAATGTATGCCGCTACGGATGCCAGAGAGCTATCCTCATTATATAACAATTCCAGGGTAATTGCATCGGTTCCCAGTTCGGCCTTGGCTGCCTCCCAGTATTCGGCCGCCGCAGTCAGATCGTAGCTGTTGTAGGTGGGGTTCCCGGCATTGTCCCGATAGAATACGCCCTGGGAATCTTTTGCAAAGTTCGCAGGAATGATATAGTCCGCCGCATTGGAACCGTCACAAAGGATACTGTCCACAATGGGCTGCTTGTCTATGGCGGTACTCACGGCAAGTCTCAGGTTCTTATTGGACAGGTACTCGTTTTCCGTATTAAAGGAGATAAAGAACATGCCTGCATAGGCACGCTGTACCAGTGCCGGATCCTCCTTGTACATGGAGATATAATCGCCGGTCAGCAGCACCTGATCCAGCTCGCCGCTTTCCCAGGCCAGAATCTTCGCCTGGGCATCGGTCAGCATCGTATAGTGGATGGAGCTGGTGGTAACGCTGTCCGCATCATAGTAATTTTCGTTTTTCACCATGGTATAGGTGGTACCGCCCACTTCCCATTCGCTCATAACAAAGGGGCCGCAGTAGATGGAATGCTCCATATCCAGCATGAACTGGTCGCCGCATGCCTCGCAGAACGCCTGATTGACGGGCATAAAGTAGGTTCCCTGAGCCAACAGCTCTGTAAAATAGGATCTGGGGGCGTCCAGCTCCACAATAAAGGTCTTCTCATCGGGAGCGCTGATGCCCAGATCGTCCAGATTGCCGCCGCCGTAAATCACCTCCATAGCGTTCTTCACCCCTGCGGTAATCAACATATAGGCATAGGTACAGCCGTTTGCCGGATCCGCCAATCTTCTCCAGCTGTAGTAAAAGTCGTTTGCGGTTACGGGATCCCCGTTGGACCAGTATGCATCATCCCGAATGGTAAAGGTATAGGTACAGCCGTCTTCACTGATCTGTACATCCGACGCCAGGCCGAGTCCGATATTCCCGTCTGCGCCGTATTTGTACAGTCCCTCATTGGTGTTCATGATCATGCCCATGCTTGTTGCGGAATAATTATAGTTGGGATCCAGGGAATTCAGTTCTTCCCCCAGGGCATATTTCAGATCAATGGTTCCGCCCGCAGCCTCTGTGCCGGCGCCATCCCCGCTGCCGACGGACGAACCGTTTGCAGTTCCGGTACTGCCCGTTCCGGTATCGGATGGATTGCCGCAGGCAGCCAGACTAAGCGCCAGAGCCGCCGCTAACAGGGCCGATAGTGACTTTCTCAGAAATGATTTTTTCATAATGCATCTCTCCTCTTTCTTTATTTGGATAAGCCTGAGTTTCAGGCATTCCACTGCGCCAGTTCTTCTTCCGTCGCCAGTACCATATGGGTCTCGGTCAGGTAGTTCTTTTTTCCCTTGGTATAGTCCACGCCCTCCGCATTTTTATCGTAGGTGACAGATTTTCTGCCGGGCTCCGTCAGGGGATTGGGCTCGGGGATGGCGGACAGCAGCGACTTGGTGTAGGGATGTACCGGATGGTCGAAAATCTCCTCTTTCCTGCCCATCTCCACAAAATGTCCCAGATGGATAACCCCGATATAGTCGGAGATATATTTGACCATTGCCAGATCGTGGGCTATGAATACATAGGTCAGCCCCCGCTCCTCCTGCAGTTCTTTCATGATATTGACCACCTGTGCCTGGATCGAAACGTCTAGGGCGCTGATGCATTCATCCGCAATAATGATTTCCGGCTCCATAATCATGGCTCTGGCAATGCCGATCCGCTGTCTCTGGCCGCCGGAGAACATATGGGGATACCGGTTTGCCTGCTCGTGGTTTAGGCCCACACGCTCCAGAATGGCATATACCTTTTCCTCTCTTTCTTTTTTATCCTTATATAAATGATTGGCGTCCAGGCCCTCGGCCACGATATCAATGACCTTTTTCCGGGGGTTAAGGCTTGCCATCGGATCCTGAAAGATCATCTGCATCTTTGTGGTCAGATAATGCTTTTTCTCCGCCGTCAGCTTTCCCGAAATCTCCCTGCCGCCCAGATAGATTTCTCCGGCGGTGGGATTGTAGAGACGGATCACGGAACGTCCGATGGTGGATTTCCCGCTTCCCGATTCTCCTACCAGTCCGAAGGTGGTCCCTTTTTCCACGGTAAAGCTCACATCATCCACCGCCTTTACCGTATGGGTTCTGTCTATTTCAAAATACTGCTTCAGTCCCCGCACCTCCAGAAGAGGTATTTTGCTGCTTCTCTCACTCATTTGCAAGCCCCCCTTTCTGCTTTGCCGTACCGGTCATACGGGCAATACGCCTTACCAGAGCCTCCGGCATTTCTACCTTTGGCGCATCTGGGTGTTCCAGCCAGGAGCTGACCTCATGGGTCTCGCTGAGCTTATATACAGGCGGCTCCTCCTCAAAATCAATGTTCAGCGCAAAGGCATTGCGGGGGGCAAAGGCATCGCCGATGATCTTTTTCAGCAGATTCGGCGGCGTACCCGGAATGGCATACAGCCTGTCCTCCGTGGTATTCAGATCCGGCATGGCCAGCAGCAGTCCCCAGGTGTAGGGATGCCGGGGCTGAAAATACAGCTCATACGCCGTGCCCCTTTCCACGATTTTACCGGCATACATGACGGCCACATAATCGGCCACCTTCGCCACGACTCCCAGATCATGGGTGATATAGATCACCGAAATGTTCCGCTTCTTCTGCATATCCTGAATCAGCTCCAGAATCTTCGCCTGAATCGTCACATCCAGCGCCGTAGTCGGTTCGTCGCAGATCAGGACATCCGGGTCGCAGGAGATGGCAATGGCGATCACCACCCTCTGCCGCATGCCGCCCGACAGCTGATGGGGATAATTCTTCATGGTCAGCTTCGGATTGGGGATTCCCACCTCTGCCAGCAGCTCCTCGCCCCTGGCCCAGGCTTCCTTTTTCTCCAGATGCAGATGCTTCATCATGCCCTCTGTCAGCTGATAGCCGATGGTAAGCAGGGGGTTCAGGGCCGTCATGGGGTCCTGAAACACCATGGCGATATGCTTGCCGTTATACTTTTCCACCATTTCTTTCCTGGAAAATTTCAGCAGATCCACGGTTCTTTTCTCTCCGTTCTCCTCGTAGGTATACAGGATTTCTCCGGTATTGATCTTTTCGTTAGCGCTCTTTATTCCCATAACCGCCTTTACCGTAACGGATTTGCCGCTTCCCGATTCCCCTACAATCGCCACGGTTTCTCCTCTGTGTAAGGTAAAATTGACACCCCGGATGGCATTCAGGGTACCTACGTTTGTCTTAAATGAAACCGATACATCCTTGACATCCAATACGACCTCTTTTTCCTTTAATCCTTCCATAGCATTGCCCTCCTATGCCTGTTTCTGCTTCGGATCCAGCGCATCTCTCAGCCCGTCGCCCACCAGATTCAGGGAAATCATCAGTATCCCGAAAAATACCGCCGGAATTGCCAGCTGATAGGGATACATCAGCATGTGGTTATAGCCGTCGCTGATCAGGCTGCCCAGGGAAGCCTGGGGCGCCGGAATGCCCAGGCCCACAAAGGAGAGAAAGGACTCCATAAAGATTGCTCCCGGCACGGACATCATGGCCATGACAATCACGGAGCTTAACAGGTTCGGGAAAATCTCCCGAAACAGGATGACCGCCGTCTTTGTGCCCAATGTCATGGAGGCCATGATATGTTCGCTCTCCTTTAACCGCAGGGTGTTGGCACGGACCAGTCTGCTCATACCGATCCAGCCGGAGATCGCCATTGCCACGATAATGGAGGCCAGGCCCGGTTTCATGATGACCACCAGCAGGGATACCACCACCAGACTGGGAATCCCGTTGATGATCTCAATAATCCGCTGCATCACAAAATCCACTTTTCCTCCGTAGTAACCGGAAATCAAGCCGTAGGTAACGCCGATAATCAGATCCAGAAAAGCGCTGACAACGGCGACGATCAGGGAAATACGGGTTCCCTGACAGAACCGGGTAAACAGATCCCTGCCCAGGGTATCCGTCCCGAACCAGTAGTATTCCTCCGTACAGCCCTTTACCTCGTACATATTCACCCCGTTCATGGTGCCGTCAAAGATGCCCAGCTTCTCCAGTCCCGGTATTCTGGGGGGCAGATTCTGGCGGTCCACCTGCATATAATCATAGGTGTATTCATTCATGGTCGGTCCCCAGATCGCCAGAATCACCAGAATCAGTACGAAAAACAACCCGATCACAGCGCCCTTGTTTTTACAGAATATGATCAGCGTCTCTTTCCAGGAGGGAATGGAGCTGAAAGAATCTTCTTTATAGATACCGTTATTTCCCGCAAAAGAATATCTTGTATGATCCACCATTATTTTTTACCTCCTGACAGACGGATTCTCGGATCGATAATGCCATAGAGAATATCGATCACAAGGATGATGCCGATATACATGGCGCTGAAGATAAATGCCAGCGTAA
Source organism: Lachnospiraceae bacterium (assembly GCA_017624175.1). Taxonomy (GTDB): domain Bacteria; phylum Bacillota; class Clostridia; order Lachnospirales; family Lachnospiraceae; genus Acetatifactor. The sequence continues at coordinate 6,456 of JAGANP010000150.1, forward strand.
TGACGATGTTATAGTCGTTTGACTGGATCGCCTTGATGAACAGGGAACCGATACCCGGAATGGAAAATATCTGTTCGCAGACGGTACTGCCGGTCAGCAGCGCCATCAGCATCGGTCCCATGGTGGTAATCAGAGGAACCAGCGTGTTTTTCAGGCCATGGACGATGATGACATGAAGTCTTTTCATGCCCTTGGTCTGGGCCAGCAGAATATACTCGGAGCCCATGACTTCAATCATCTCATTTCTGGTAAATCTGGCGGTCATGGCCATAGGAGAGATCGCCAGGGCCAGCGTGGGCAGAATCGAGGATCGAAAAGGGCTTCCCGAGTCATAGGTAAGGGGGAACCAGCCCAGCTTAAATGCCAGAAAGAACAGCAGCGCCAGCGCCACCACATGGGAGGGAATACTGGAGCCCACCATGGCAAATATGGTGGTTCCGGTGTCTAAGGCTCCGTTGTGGTGCAGCGCAGACACGATTCCCAGAATCAGTCCCAGAACGACGCCGATCACAAAGGCCTGAATGCCGATCCGGATGGTAATCGGAAAACGATTGGCCAGAAGACTTGCCACCGGATAATTCTGCTGAATATTATAGGAAACTCCGAAATCCCCTGTCAGCATATTCTTGACGTAGATCAATATCTGCTCCGGCATGGATTTGTCCAGGCCGTATTTTTCTTCCAGCACCAGCCTCTGCTCTTCTGACAGCCGTTCGTTGTTGAATGGAGAACCGGGCATCAGCTGCAGCAGGAAAAACAGGATAATAATAATCATTAATATGGTAACCGCTGCCATACCGATTCGTTTCAGACAATACTTAACCATTTCCATTCCCTCCCTTTTTCCTTATTTTTGATCTTCTGCAAAGGTATACAGATTCGGAGACTCTGCCTCCCCGGGCCTCAGCACATCCTCACCGAAGGTAATCTTCAGATATTCTTTAATGATGGCCACGCACCGGTCTTCCCCCACACGGTCCATATTAAAGGTCATATCGTAGTTGACGGGATTGGTCCAATAATTCCCTTTGGTATAGTACTTATAATAGTCCGCCCGGTATTTATCGGTCTTCTCAATTAATTTGGCGGCCTCCTCCTCATCCACATTCATCCTCCGGGTAATTCTCTCCAGGCAGTAAGCCCTGGGGGCTTCGATATACAGGCTGACCACATTGTCAAAATCCTTCAGCACATAGTCGGCACATTTTCCGACGATGATACAGGATTCCGTTCTCGCCAGATGCCGTATGATGTTGCACTGGCACTGAAAAATCTCCTCATCCGATTCGAATTTCTTTTCCACCGCCGCAGGCTCCGTCCTGCCGGGAATCTTACGGAGCAGGGCGTGCAGGGAACCCTTTCTCAGCTTTTCATCGATTTCAATCAGCTCCGCCGTTTCCTTTCCCGTCATCTTGGAGGCCAGCGCCAGAATCCTGTTCTCATAGCAGGCAATACCCAATTCATCCGCCAGCCGCATTCCCAATGCTTTTCCGCCCGAGCCGAAGCCTCTTGCAATGGTAATCACATAATTTTTCATTCCCATTCCACCTTTCTGTCCTCCCTCACGGAGCCTCCTATTTTCTCAGTTCTTCCAGAATCTCTGTCAGATACTGAATATAGAGCTCGCACATCTCCCTATTGTGAATGGATACCCGGTTGGCTCCCGCCTGTGCGCTCATCATGATGCCTCTCTCCATCATCTTCATGGATACCTCCTGGGGATCTGCATGAGGGTCAAAGAAAATGAAATTTGTCTGGGAGTCGTACACCTTACAGCCCAGCTTTTTCAGCTCATCCTGCAAATA
>JAGANP010000151.1 GCA_017624175.1 Lachnospiraceae bacterium
GTTATGACCCTGCCCGAGCCTGTTTCCCAGGAAGAGGACGAGGGAGCTCAGGAAGCCGCCCAGGAAACGGACGCTGAAGAAACCAAATAATCGGTTTATGCCATATCTGAAAAGAGCCATCCCTGCCGGGACGGCTCTTTTTTATTGCCTGCTCTACTCTGCCGCTGCGAAAGTCACCCAGATCGTGGTGCCCTCTCCCGGCTGGCTTTCCATTTTCAGTTCTGCATGGTGCCGGGCAATGATATGTTTGACGATGGCCAGTCCCAGCCCTGTGCCGCCGGTGGACTTGGAACGGCTCTTATCCACCCGGTAAAACCGCTCAAAGATCCTATCCTGATGCTCCTTGGGGATGCCGATTCCCGTATCCCGCACCATCAGGACCACCTTTTTTCCCTCCTGCCTTACCTGTACCTGCACCAGGCCGTTTTCATTATTGTAGCGGATCGCATTATCACAGAGATTATACAGCAGCTCCTCCAGCATGATCCGGTCTCCCATCACATAACCGGCGCTGCCCTCCATCTGCAGGCTCACCTGATGCTTCTCGGCACTGACGCCCAGCATCTCCACACAGGTGGCTGCCAGCTCATACAGGTTCAGCCGCTCCGTTGCCAGCTCCTCCTGGGAATCGTCCAGCTCCGACAGCCGGATAATATCGTTAATCAGCGTCAGCAGCCGCTGAGCATTCTGATGGATTCCCCGGGAAAACCGGACGATATCGTCCCCGGAGGCCATACCGGTCTCAATCAGCTCCGCATACCCGGAAATCGAGGTCAGCGGGGTCTTCAGCTCATGGGTAACATTGGCCGTAAACTCCTGCCGCAGCTTGGCATTTTCCATAATATCCTGATGCTGCTTCTGGATGGTGCGGATAAAGGGCTCCAATTCCTCATAGTGCGTGATCTCCGTCCCATCGTCCAGATGCTCCGCCAGCTTCTCGATGGGCTCCATCAGACTTCGGGTCAGGTAATGGGCCAGCAGGAGGGATAAAAGCACCAGCACTGCACAGATCCAGATCAGGCTGGGCATGGCACTGCCCAGTATGCTGTAGAGGCTCTCCGCCTCCACGGATACCCGCAGGATACTGCCGTCCTCCAGCTTTACCGCATAATAGAAGGTGCTCTTATCCAGCGTAGCTGACCGGCGGACGGCCTGCCCCTCTCCGGTCTCCATGGCCGCCTGTACCTCCGGCCTCTGGCTGTGGTTCTCCATATCCGTGCTGTCCGCCTGATTGTCATACAGCACCTCTCCCCAGGCATCCAGATAAGTAATCCGTACCTTTCCCGCCAGTATGTCCCCGTCGGCCTGCAGCAGCTGTTCCCTGTCGGCTCCTCCCCGCAGCAGCAGAGCATAGATCCGCAGGTCATCCACCATCTGTTTCTTAAATACTTCATAAAACACTGCGGTCAACAGTACCATCGTGGCCACAATCCCCAATACGGCCACCAGCACCATTCTGGCATTGATTTTCTTTTTCATCCCGCTACCTCCATCATTTCGTTCTGCGGAAGCTTATACTAGTCTTCCTCTCCGCTCATGATATAGCCCACATTCCGCACGGTGCGGATCAGGCTGCCCTGGCCCTTCAGCTTCTGCCTCAGCGTCTTGATATGCATATCCAGGGTACGGGATTCCCCCTCGAAGCTGGTGCCCCAGATCCGATCCAGGATCACATCCCGGGTGGTCACAATCCCCGCATTGGACATCAGCAGCTTTAACAGCTCATATTCCTTATAGGTCAGTTCACAGGGCTGCCCGCTTACGGTCACCGCATGCTTCTCCCGATCCAGCACGATCTCGCCCATGGACAGGCATTTCTCCTTTTTTTCCACCTGGCTGCGCCGCAGCATGGCCTTTACCCGGGAGATCAGCTCCATGACGCCAAAGGGCTTGGTCAGGTAATCGTCCGCACCGATATCCAGACCCTTGACCTTGTCAATCTCCGTGGTTTTCGCCGTCACCATCATAATCGGAAGCAGCACCGTTTCCTTACGGCTCCGCAGCTTCTGTACGATGGACAGGCCGTCCTCATCCGGCAGCATCACATCCAGCAGCACCAGATCCGGCAGCTCTTCTTTCAGCGCCTTGTAAAAATCCGCTGCGCAGCCAAAGCCCACCGTCCGATATCCCACCCCTGACAGCGCAAAGGTCTCGATCTCCTGTATACTCTTATCATCCTCAACAACATAAATCAGTGCCACAATACCCCTTCTTTCTGCAACCTTTCTTTAAGCATATATCAATTTTCTGCGCCTTGCAATCCCTTTTACGGCAGCACATACCGCTGGCTGTAGGCCATCACCTTGCCCTGGAAATCCATATTGTCTTCGCTCTTCATTCTCTCCAGGTAAGCGTGCGTGTCAAACTCATCGGCGTTGACCTCCAGCAGGCATACTGCAATATTGGAGCAGTGATCGGATACCCGTTCAAAATTAGTGATAATATCCGACAGAACAAAGCCCAGCTCTATGGTACATTTCCCCTTGCGCAGCCGTTTGATATGCCGCTGCTTGATCTCCAGGTTCAGCGCATCAATAACCTCCTCCAGCGGCTCCACCTGACAGGCCAGCTGCAGATCCTCCTCCGTAAAGCTGAGCATGGTGATCTTCAGGATATCGTGAACAGCCCGGTGCAGCACCTCCAGCTCCTGCATGGCTTTTTCCGAGAAAGCCAATCCTTTCTGCTGCATCTCCTCCGCCGCCTCCTTGATATTCCGGGCATGATCGGAGATGCGTTCAAAATCACCGATGCAGTGAAGCATGACGGAGAGACTGTGACTGTCCTGCTCGGACAGATTCCGGGAACTGACCTTGACCAGGTAGCTGCCCAATTCATCCTCATGGTGGTCAATCCTGGTCTCCAGTTCTACCACCTGCTCCGCCTTGGTCTCATCATACGCCGTCAGCAGTTCCATGGCCAGATCGATGGACTGCTCCGCCAGCCCTGCCATACTTACCGCCACATTCCGGCTCTGGTCAATGGCATAGGAGGGAGTATCCAGGAACCGGACGTCCAGAAGCTGCAGCACGGGATCCACCGGCTCCTGCACCTGCGTCTCCTGCTCTCCTCCCACAGTGAGGTAAGCCAGTTTCACCAGCCCCTTGGAAAAAGGAAGAAGCAGCACTGTGGCCGCAATGTTAAAGCAGCTGTGAATCACGGCAATCCCCATGGCTGTAGCAGGCTCGTCCATAAAGGAGAAATCCAGAACCGCATTCAGCGCATAAAAAGCCACCATAAAGACCACCGTACCGATAATATTAAAGTAAAGATGTACCAGGGCCGCCCTCCGGGCATTCTTGCTGGCGCCCACACTGGAGATCATGACGGTCACACAGGTACCGATATTCTGACCCATAATAATGGGGATCGCCGTGCTGTAACCCACCGCCCCGCTGAGACACAGCGCCTGCAGGATA
>JAGANP010000152.1 GCA_017624175.1 Lachnospiraceae bacterium
ATAATACCGGTCTATATTACCAAAATATCCGGCATAGGCGTTGCGATATACATATCCCGTGATTCCCTCCATGGGGGCAAGCTCGTATTGCATAATACCTCCTTATCCGCCGTTTTTTTCATTATGGCTGGATTCCTCAAGCAGCTTAAGAAGCCTGTCCCGCATCGGCTCTCCGGTGGTCCAGAGCACGGCCGGAGCCTGCGCAATACCCATCTGCCGGTACATCTCCAGCCGATGGCGGCCATCATTGACCTGAAAACGGTTCTCCACATACTCCACAATCAGCGGCGGTATGTCCCAGCTGCCATGGGCCTGCTTCATCTTATCCACCACCTGAAAGAAATACTCTATGGAATCCTGATCGCGCAGATACTCCGGAGCGCCGGACTTGATCCCGTCAAGCAAAGCCAGGGGAAGCTGACGCAATCCGATATAACAGCGCTCCTCCCGCAGCAATCCCTCCGCCAGCGCCGTATTATGGCCGTCGTTACGCAGAAACAGCTGCAGCCATTCCGCAATTTTTCCCTGCTTATCATATTTAAGTGCCATCTCGTATGTTCCGTATTTCATCCTACCCCTCACCTGCCGCAGGCTGACCTGCAATAAAAGCCGCACTTGGTTTTTATTATTGCTAATCCGGCATGCGCCGGTCAGTTCTCTGCCTTACCACCTCGTACAGCAGAATCGACGCTGCACAGCTGACATTCAGGGATGAGGCAGAAGAGGTCTCTGCCATGGGAATGCTGCACAGCACATCCGCCATCTCTTTATATCTGTGACTTAAGCCCAGCGTCTCATTCCCCAGCATCAGCAGCACCGGGCCTGACAGCCGCTCCTGATAGATGGGCCTTTCCCTATGGGATGTGGTTCCCACCAGCCGCAGCTCCGGATACCGCTCTCTTAATGCCTTCAGATTGTCCAGCAGTTCGTCATTTCGCTCCATACGCCACACCGGCACCCGAAAAAAAGAACCCATGCTGGCCTGCAGCACTTCCGGGTCATACAGATCCACGCCATGACCGGTCAGGATCAGGCCATCCGCCCCAATGCATCACAGGTTCGCAGAATTGTGCCCAGATTCCCCTTGTTACCGGGCCTGTCAAACAGCACCAGAAAGGGATTATCCGCTTGGGGCTGCAGACAGCCTGCTTCATTGTTCCACCACCTGGGCGCCTTCTGCATTTCCACCGCCGCCATCAGCTCTGATCCATCTGTCTTGCCGCTCAGTTCGGCAAGAAGCTCTGCAGTCAGCTGATAATTGACCTTCGTCTCCGTAGCAGCCAGAATTTCCTTTGCCCAGTCTGACAGTCCTTTTTCTGCATGAATAAAACTGCGTATTTTCCAGCCTGCGGCAATGGCCTGATTGATATTCCGCACTCCCTCCACAAAAAACGCCCCCTGTTGAAGCCGTTTCGTGCGGTTCTCCTTCAATCCCTGCAGCATCTGGTATGCAGCATTTCTTTTGCCTATCACAATCGTTTTCATAGCTATACCTCCGCATGGCACAAGCCCTGCTTGTGCCATGACCTATGAACCTTCTCCCTGAATATTGCAGATCATATGGCGGCATGGCATCAAAAATAATCCTGCCACACACAAATACATCTTACCAGAAAAAGGGGACATAAGTAGGTATACTTTTCTTTAAGACAAAGTTGCCATATTCTCCAGGTACTTCCTGCGAAAATCCTCCTGATCGGCCTCGCTGCTGCACCACAGGATTACCGGATAATACCGGATTTCTTCCCTGACCAGAGCCTCATACAGAGGACTGCCGCAGTTCAGTTCCAGCCTGCCTCCCGCATAGCCCACGATCAGCGGCGGCAGCACTGCCTGCTCCCGGATACGCTGCTGCCAAAGCGCTACTTTTTCCTTCCAGACCACCGGATGTACCCGCCATTTCATATGCTCCTCCGGGCCGCTGCTTCGTGAATAAAGGCTCAGCGGCATCGCCAAAGGGCCCAGATAATAGCGTGGTTCCCGATACAATCCCTCTGAAAATTCCTTATTTTTCCGTTCAAACAAAAGATAGGTATGCACCCATTCCTCCAGAAGATTCTCCCTGCCGTACTGCTCGGCAGAAGCGGCACTGGGATAAAACGGCAGATTCCGATCTTCTTTCCTGTTGTAAACGATTTTCTTTATGGTCTCCTGAGACAGGAAATATTCCTCTGCCAGCTTGGAGATGCCAACCCCATAATGAAATTTATTACGGATCATCTGATTGCGTTTCCGGTAATAGCTGCGCTGACCGGTGCTCTCCCCCCAGGGGCTGGCCTCCGTCTCTGCCGTAGGTACATAGAGAAGCTTTCCTGCGGCATATTTCTGCACCTGCTCCAGAAGCTGCGGAGGCAATATTTGCTCCGCATTTATATAGTTTTCCGACATAGCTGCCTCTCTTCCCGTCTCGTTCTTACAATAAGTATCTTGGGTGTGCATCCTTTACTTTCCTGCAATCACCTCAAACTATTTTAAATTATTAAATTTCCAAAATCAATCCTTTTCCATATCCGGGAACATACAAATGGGGAGCTGTTTCCAGACTCCCCAAAATTGCCGCAAAGCTGCCTTAATTCCTATTATAGCCCTCCCTATACAATTCGCTCCCGCAGCGCTGCCTCAATATCCTCATCCGTAATCAACGAGTAAACCTTTGCGCCATATTTCTCCCGCATCCTGTCCTCTCCTGAGCCTGCAGCCAGCTGACTCCTGCGGTTGATCACGACGATTACCGCAGCCACCCGGATGTCTGTCTGGCGGCGAAGCTGCTCCACCCGTTCTTCCACGGAAGCGCCGGAAGTCATCACATCATCTACGATTATCACCCGTTCTCCATCCTGCAGGGTATGGCCGCAGAGCATTCGTTCCCGGCTGTCGGGCACCCGTCTGTCATAGCAATAAGCACAGGTCATTCCATACTTGTTATACAGAGCACAGGCGGCAGCCATAGCAAAGGCGATCCCATGATAGGCAAGTCCCACCAATGCGTCAAATTCCAAACGGTTTTCTCTGATGCAATCTGCAAAAACCTCTCCGATCCGGGCCAACTGGGCATTGGTGGAGAAATTTTCTGTGTTGATATAATAACTGCTCTCCCCACCGTGCTTTAAGGTCACATCTCCCTTGACCAGAATCTGATTTTTTGCCATATAACGGATCAGCCGCTCCTTATTGGTCATCACCTCCAACTTATACCCGAAAAGTTCATCAATAGTAACTCCAAAATAGGCAGCGAGCGCCGGCATCATCATGATATCCGGCTGGGCTGTCTCATTTTCCCACTTGGATACGGCCTGATAGGTCACGTTCAATGCGCCCGCCAGTTCCTCCTGGGTTACTCCTCTGGCCCTGCGTAATTGTTTTATCGTCTGTCCTATTGTATTCATATGCTTCTCCTTTTCTCTACGGATGAGCTCATTCCTGTCTTACCGGTATAGCTATATGATATCCGGAAAAAAAGCCGGATGCAAGCGCCCAGCTTTCTTGTTTTTCTCAACCGTTGGTTGCATCCGATCACTCTGACAAAAGGAGAGAGGCGCCAAAGATTTATCTGAATCTCTAAACGATCAATCTCTGCTCCCAAAACTTCACTGCCTATCTATGCTTTATCCCAATATTCAAGATATCTGGGCATAAGAAAAGCACCTACCGCAATCGGCAAATGCTACAAATTTTCTATATTCATTGCATCCCCGAAGAGATGTGACCCTGCAATCCTCTTGTTTATCTACCCACTATTTTTGAAATAAGACTCATTTTATATTTTTCATCTTTCGGATATAGCCCCATCGCAAGGATCTCATCATCAGAAAAACCGCTCGTTTTTTCCCTGTTCGCTCTCCGCTGCAAAACGGGCAGCTTTACCGGCTCTTCATCATACTGCATTACGCCGCAATAGTGGCACATTTCATCCAAAACGTCTATTTTCTTTCCACATTCAATACACTTCATCTGAATACCTCTTGGGATATATAAACATGTCTATATTAAATAGTATGCTCATATATCCCTGGAATATCAAGACTTTTCCGAGGTCTTGAAGTTGCTTGATCGCATATACTACATTCCACTTAAACTATTTCTGAAAAGTCAATTTCAAGATCTGAATAAATCCCCGTTTTTATAATATCCTTGAAACTATAATCTGACATTGTATCTTGTTCAAATTTATATACAAGAATTCGATCTTTCACATGGTCAACAATCCAATATTCACGTACCCCAGCGGTTCTATATTTGAATAATTTTGTCATATAGTCCATATGTCGACTACTAGGTGAAACAATTTCAATTATCCAATCCGGTGCACCATTACACCCGTTTTCGTCAATCTTATTTTTATCGCAAATCACAGATATATCGGGCTCCACATAATTTTTATTATTATTCAGAAACACCGCAAAAGGAGAAATATAGACTTTACAGGTTCCGTTTCTGCTGTCTATATAATCCGCAATTTCCCGAGATAACGCAAAAACTAACTCTTGATGCCTTGTATTCGACGGAGCCATCATGTACATTTGTCCATCTATCAGCTCCGCCCGTTGCCCCTCTGGCAGATTGTAAATATCTTCTATGGTATGTTCTTTTGGTATTTGTTACTTGCTACCGTTCTGGCGTTCTTCCCATCTGCCCTCTTTGCTCGTGACACTTCATCACCCTTTTATTTTTTATCATACCACACGAAATATAATTGTACAACTATAAAATGTGCACTACTCATTTATAGTAATGTGCGAACTGCTTGTAGAAATTACCGCCGGACAGCTTTCCGGGGTTCACAGGACTCTCCTTTCCTGTGTGTTTAATTACCGCAAAAAAATGGAAGTACCGAACCCCTGATAAATTCAAGGATTCCAGCACTTCCAAATTATCGGAGTGGCGGGATTCGAACTCGCGACCTCCGCCTCCCTAAGACGGCGCTCTAACCAAGCTGAGCCACACCCCGTAACGAAGATTATTATAACGCCTCTTAGGGAAAAAAGCAAGTCCTTTTTTCAAAATTGTTCAAATTTTTTATACAGTTTCATCCTTTAACGCCAGCAGGCGTACCAGATAGTCCCACACCCGTTTTGTGGAGGCTATGCTCAGGGTCTCCTCCGTGGTGTGAATATCATACATATTGGGGCCAAAGGAAATACAGTCCAGATCATCAATCTTTGATGCCAGAATACCGCACTCCAGCCCGGCATGGATCGCTTCCACCTGGGGCTTCTTTCCGTACATTTCCTCATACAGAGCCACCATCTTCTCCCGCAGCGGAGAATCCACTCGATAGGCCCAGCCGGGATAATCCCCGGTCACCTTGCAGCTGCCTCCCGCCAGAGCCGTCAGTGCCTGAATCTTATCCAACAGCGCCTGCTTGCTGCTTTCCACACAGCTGCGCACGGAAAACTCTGCCGATACCTTTCCGCCCTCTATCTCCAGGATTCCCAGATTCAGGGAGGTTTCCACCAATCCGGGGACGTCGGCGCTCATGGCCTGAACACCGCAGGGCAGGCTGTACAGATAATTCACCGCCTGCTGCAGGGCATCCCCCTGCAGGCATTCCGCAGTCATTTTTCCCTGTTCGGTCAGCGTCACCGTCACCTCCGGATCCTTGGTAGCCAGCTCCTGCCGCAGGGCAGCCTCATACGCCGTTACCAGCTGCTGTAATTCAGCCGCTTCTTCCTCCTCTACCAGAAGCTGAGCGGTGGTCACCCGAGGAATGGCATTATCCGCCAATCCGCCCTGACAGCTGCACAGCCCCAGCTTCACACTGCCGGACAGCTTCTGCAGAAGTCTGGCCATCAGCAGATTGGAATTGCCCCGTTCCTTGTGGATTTCCGCCCCGGAGTGTCCTCCCTGAAGGCCGCCGATCCCCAATTCGTAACAGGTCCCCGTCATGCTGCTGCAGCCCGAGGCCAGATTCACCTCACAGTTAATCCGGGCGCCGCCCGCACAGCTGGTCAGGAAGATCCCCTCCTCCTCAGAGTCCAGGTTCAGCAGCCGGTGTCCCTGCAGCATGGACAGATCAATGGCTCTGGCCCCATCCATGCCCACCTCTTCATCCACGGTGATCACCACCTCCAACCGGGGATGCTGCAGCCCTTTCTCATCCAACAGGGCCAGGGCATAGGCCACCGCAATCCCATCATCGCCGCCTAAGCTCGTCCCCTCCGCATAGATCCGGTCACCGTCAATGCCGATTTTCAGGCCTTCCTTTGTCATATCAATATCCAGCTCCGGCTTATGCACAGCAACCATATCCATATGTCCCTGCAGAATCACCGCAGGCTCCTGCTCGTACCCCGGCGCAGCTTCTTTGATTATAATAACATTTTTCACCTCATCCTGGATATATTGAAGCCCTCTCTTCCTGGCAAAATCCACCAGATAATTGCTGATTGCCTCCACATTACCGGATCCGTGGGGGATCTGTGTTATCGCTTCAAAATAAGAAAATACTTTACTTGGCTCAAGTCCCGATAAAACACCCATACCCTATCTCCTTTCTGTAATTCCATAACCCAAAAATTTCTACTTTCTGTCAAACTATCTTTATAGCACAACAAATGAT
>JAGANP010000153.1 GCA_017624175.1 Lachnospiraceae bacterium
ACCTGACCTATCTGCCCCCTGAGATCTACACCAAGCCCTACTTTGTGGAGGCCGATATGAGCAAATTCCTGGCTTCCATCATCGACTTTATGAATCATGACGTGTCCCTGACCAACGCCATGGCTACCACGGACAAGATCCACAGCATTGTGGACGCTTACAATAACCGCCGTGATTTCGAACTGCATGATTATTGATCCCGCAAACGCAGGCGGAGGCTCAGATCCCTGAAAGATCCGAGCCTCCTTTTTCTCTCTATTGATTCGTCTCTATCTGCTCTTCCTTTTTCTCAGGCTCCCGGTACTCCTCAAACCGCAGGATGGTCTTAAACAGATCTCCGTCCAGCACAATCTGAAATTCCCCTTTCTGCAGCTCCGTCAGGTTCCTGGCAATGGAAAGCCCCAGGCCGCTGCCCTCGCTGCTGCGGGAAAGATCCCCTCTGACAAAACGCTCCGTCAGTTCTTCGGGATTGAAATTCAATGCCGTCTCCGAAATATTTTTCATGGAGACCGTCACCATACCCTCCTTTTTTTCCAGATCCACATAGACCCGGGTACCCGCCATGGCATATTTGCAGATATTGTTAAACAGGTTCTCCACCACCCGCCACATGCGGCGGCTGTCTGCATAGATATAAGCCGGGCTGTCCGGTTCCGTGATCATGACCTGCAGCTGCTTTGCCTCCAGCTTCTCGGAGAACTCTCCCACCGTCTGGCGGATCAGCTCCGTCAGATCCAGCCTGCTGTTATCCAGCGTGATATTTCCGGAGGAGATCCGGGAAGCCTCCAGCAGATCATCCGTCAGCTGCTTCAGCCTCTGGGCCTTGGTATCCAGCACATCAATATAGCCCCGGGCAGGCTCCTGGGTAATCTTTTCCCGTTTGAGCAGATCCACATAATTGATAATGGAAGTCAGAGGGGTCTTGATATCATGGGACACATTGGTGATCAGATCCGCCTGCATCCGCTCATCCTTCATGCTGGTGGCCACGGCCTTGCGGATCCCGTCCCCCATATTGTTCACCGACACCGCCAGTTCCTTATTGTCCCCGTGCAGATGTTCACTGTCCAGCACATAGCTGATATCGCCGCCCCGAATCCGGGAAATCCCGCTGATGATCTCTCCCCGTTCTGCACTTCTGCGGAAAATGTAGATTCCCACACCGCCGTCCATCAGCACCAGGATCAGCAGCGGAATCAGAATCAGCCCGTTGGTGGCATCCCGCAGCTCATACACCGCCAGCACGCAGAGCAGATTGGCCAGCAGAAAAATATTATAGGGCATCAGCGTGCGGATCACCGCATTGTGGTTCTCCAGCATAGCCCGCATTCCCCGGCCCAGCGCACTGCAGATCTTACAGCTGATGCTGCACTGCCACAGACTGCCGCACTGCAGGCGTCTCACCAGGCTGTACCAGAACAGACAGAGCGTCAGGCTGGTCAACAGGCCGAAAACCCCGATCAGCCCCAGCATATACTGTTTTGCCGCTGCGATCTGCTGCATGGTCGCCCGGCTGTTCCGATAGAAAATATTATCATAGATATTCCCGTAGATCAGTTCAAAAAGCTGCCACAGCCCAAAGCCTGCGATCAGCAAAAGCACCAGGGTGATCTCCGCAGGCAGCCGGTCGAAGACATAGAGCCGGGAGACCACTTTCCCCTCCTCTCCCTCCGTCTTGCCGGTGGTGTAGGTCAGATATCCGCCGATTCCCATCCAGATCAACACGAAAATACCGGTGAAGATCAGAATGATCCATACCCGGGGAATGATGCTGTTATAGGTATCCTGCGCCAGATAAAACTGATCCCCGGAAACCGGGAAATCCGTGTCCACACCGATCCAGAGCTTGGTATTTTCCGGGAAAGCGTATTCATAATCGCTGACATTGTCAAACATCTCCCCTTCCGTGATATTGGCATTGGATTCCAGACTCATGGCATCCGGGAAATACACCACATATTTGCCCAGTTTACGGAAATACTCGGTTTTCTCACTGTCACTCAGAGAAGCAAAGCTATCCTCCATATTCGTATAATATTCCTGGCCGCCCCGGGTGGTGGTGCTGATAAAAAACTGCAGATTGGTTCTGCCCCGGGCATACAGGTCATTCTGATTCTGGTACAGGGAATAGTTATAGCCCAGGGTTTCCACCGTCTCCATTACATTGGCCTCCAGCATACAATACTCCGGCCAATTGGAACAGCTGGCAACAATGGACTGGTCCGTCACCGTATCATACCGGGGCACCAGCATCTCCATGCTGATAATTTCCTGCCCGCCCCGGCTGGAGATCTCCACGGTCTTTCCCAGCTCTTCCATCTCCGCCCGGATCAGGGAAAACAGTTTATCAATCCCCCAGATTTCCTCTATATATTTTCTTGCCGTCTCGTAGGCTTCCTCCTGCTCCATGAAATCAAAGTCCGTCACCCGGGCATCATCAATCCCCGGATCCTGATCTGTACCGGTCCAGTCGGACTCATTCTGCATATCCCAGGTCAGGATATCCGCAATCTCCTCCTCCGTAAACCCGAATTTCTTCATCTGCTCATTGTAGCCATAGCTGGCAAACACACTGTCATAGCCAAAGTAGACGATAAAGTCAAATTTGCTCTGAAAGTTTACAGTCTGCACCTCCAGCCCGTATTTGTCCCAGCGGATCAGTTCATCCAGCTGGTAGCTGGCGCTGACCGGACATTCACTTTTCCGGGATACCCGATTTACAAATTCCGTCACGTCAATAATCCGGGAACCGTCAAAGACCCCATCGGTCTCCAGCTGCCCCTTGATCACCGACAGCTGGGTTATATCATTGATGGCATTGCGGAATACATCGGTAAAAATCCGGGAGTCCGCAAATTCCCCGGCGTTGTCCATCAGCCGCACCCGGTAGCCGATCTGATCGCCGTACATATTATCCACCACAATATTGGAGTTGACGGCGATAATGCCCAGCATCACCGCCATACCAACGGCTGCCAGATGCTGCAGGGTATGCAGGGCAAGCCTTTTGATCATCCTGTTTTTCTTCTTCATATTCGTTTCCTGTTATTGCTCCTGCTTTTCCACCTTATAGCCCACACCCCAGACCACCTTCAGATAGCGGGGATCCCGGGGATTGATCTCGATTTTCTCCCGGATATGCCGGATATGTACCGCCACGGTATTGTCTGCGCCGATGGCGTCCTCATTCCAGATATTTTCATAAATCTCATTGATGGAAAAGACCCTGCCCTGGTTCTTTACCAGCAGCAGCAGGATATTATACTCGATGGGGGTCAGTTTCACCGGCTCTCCGTCCACATGAACCTCCTTATTTTCATCATTGATAATCAGGCCTCCCGCCTGGTAGATCCTGATGTTCTCCTGCTCCAGGCTGCCCAGGGAGGTATACCGGCGGAGATTGGATTTGACCCTGGCCATCAGCTCCAGCGGATTAAAGGGCTTGGTGACATAATCGTCCGCCCCGATATTCAGTCCCAGGATCTTGTCCCCGTCCTCCGATTTGGCCGACAGAATGATAATCGGAATACTGCTGTTCTCCCGGATTTTCCGGGTAGCCTGAATCCCGTCCAGCTGCGGCATCATGACGTCCATGATCAGCAGATGAATCTGCTCCCTGTCCAGAATCTCCATGGCCTGCTTTCCGTCATAGGCTTTATAGACCTGGTATCCCTCTTCCCGCAGATAAATCTCTATTGCCTCCACAATCTCTTTGTCGTCGTCACATACTAAAATATTTGCCATAATCTCATCCCGTTCCTGGTAGTCTGTGCGTTCTGACGCACAGCTCCGTTTATACCGTTGTTATGCCGTCTCCGTCCCTCATCAGGAACGCTGCCAGATTCCCCCGTCTGCCCTGGCTTGCCCTGTGGGAAAACAGATAGCTGCTGTTGCAGCAGGTACACACATCCGTCACCTGTATCTGGGAAAGTGGGATCCCCGCATCCCGCAGAATCAGCAGATTGGCCAGCCACAGATCCAGCTGATACCGGCCCGGCTGCCTGCCCGGCCGCAGAAGCTGTCTGTGGGGATAACGCCCCGTTTCCGTCAGCTCCTTCAGCAGCCTGTCACAGGCCGGTATGGCCGCTTCCAGCCGCCGGAACTCCTCCGCCACCTCTTCGCTGACTTCGTAACAGTCCTGACAGATGGAGGGCCCAACGACGGCAACCAGCTGCCGGGGACTGGTGCCGAACTCCCGCTCCATGCGCTCCACCATATGCCTGCCCATGCCTGCCGCTGTCCCTCGCCAGCCGGAATGCGCCAGACCGATGGCTCCATGCTCCCGATCCACAAAGTACAGCGGTACACAATCCGCAAAAAAGCAGACCAGACACACTCCCTTTTCATCCGTCACCAGGCCGTCTACATCCGTATAGCCCCGCTCCCGGAGGATTCCCTTCCCCCCGTCCGTCCCGTATACCCTGCGAATATTGGTGGTATGGGTCTGAAAAGTACACACCATATGTGACACATCCGTGTGCAGTGTCTGAGCCATGCGCCGGAAATTTTCCTGCACGCTTTCCTCTTCATCCCCCCGAGTGAAGGACAGATTCATGGAGGCATAGATCCCCTGGCTGACACCGCCCTTTCGGGTAGAAAATGCATGCGTAATGCCCGGCTGGGCAGAAAGCAGCGGAAATGTCAGATATTCCACCTCTCCGACCTTCTGCTGCCGGATCACCCGCTCTCTGTGTCCGGCTCTGATAAGCTGCTCCATAGATACATCCTTTCTTCTCATTCATGATGGGGAAACGCATTTTTCACCCAACGGATCTGCTCTCCCTCTATAGCGATCACATCATAACGAACCGCCGTCTGCAGGGGCACCCGGCGGATACAGCGGTAATAATCTGCCGTCCGGCAGATATTCCTCTGTTTGGCAAAGCCCACCGCTTCCTCCGGATGCCCCTGGGCGGCATTTTTCCTGTATTTTACTTCAAAAAAGACCAGATACTCCTAATCTCTGCCGATCAGATCAATCTCTCCCCTGCGGCTGCGGAAATTCCGTTCCAGAATCACCACGCCCTGCCGCTGCAGATAACCGGCAGCCAATGCTTCCTGATCCGCCCCCACCTTGCGTTTATTCATCACCGTCTATTTCCTTATTTTCCCCTTCAGCTTATCCATGGAATCCACAAATACCAGGATCTCCGCCACCACCTCGTACAGCTCCGGCGGTATCATATCCCCAATCTGCAGCCGGGACAGGGTATCCGCCAGCTTATCGTCCCGGTGAACCGGAATATGGTTCTCCTGGGCCCGGTCAATGATCCGCTCCGCCAGCGCTCCCCGACCGGAGGCAATGACCTTGGGCGCATCCTCCTGGGGGTTATACTCCAGAGCGATGGCCTGTTTGGGTTTGTTTTTCTCTGCCATATACCTCACCATGCCTTTCCGGTATTTTTCGTGCAGCTGTCGTCAGGCAAATGCATCAAAGGAATAGTCCGCATACAGGGGCCGGTTGCTCTGCTCCTCAATCAGTTCCTGCATGACTCCATTCCCTTCCTGCTGACGTACCTGAAACCCGCAGCTCATATGATATCCCCGCTTCTCTAACCGTTCATTCAGCAGATCCATATGCTCCGCAAGAAAATCCAGCATCTCCTCATCCGGCAGATAGAACCGGGTGCTGACCTGATTTTCTTTCAGCTGGACATATACATCCATGGGGCCGAGATTCGCCATATCCAGATGCAGCAGGGCGCTGACCTCTCCCTCCCGGGCCGCCAGCTTCCGCTTATTGGTATAGACATACAGCTCGCCGTGAGCGTCATTGTCCATCATTTTCAGCGGCAGCTGCACATATGTATACAGATCGTTCAGCTGGTTCATAAAGTGGATATTCTGCTGCAGATTCTGTACCGTCTTTCCCAGTGCACTGCCCTCCTGTCCGGCACTGCTCAAGGCCTCCGACAGAGCTCCCAGCTGCCTGCTCAGTCTGCTGTATACCTGGTCTAATTTCTCCTTGCTGGTATCCTCCGGCCGCAGGGACAGCTCCTGCTTTACATACTGCTGCAGCTGCTTCTGAAATTCCGGTGACTTTGCCAGCTCTTTCAGGGGCAGCTCCCTGCCCTGAGTCAGGGCCTGGGCCGCCTGCTGCAGAAGATTCCGCAGGGGAAGTGCCTGGGACGGGGTTCCGGTATCCGCAGCTCCCCGGTTGGCGGATTGCTCCAGGCTCTCCCGGTGTACCCCCGACTCCTCCGCTCTCTGGGGAGGTGCATCCGTCCTTTCCGCCGTCTCCCGGAGAATGCCGGTATCCGGCTGGATTTCCGGTTTTGTCCCCGCCGAAAGCTCTCCCGGCAGGGGGGAGCCGGTTTCCGGCTCCGCCTCCACGGCTCCCTGCCTAACCGTCTGACTTTCCTGCTGCAGAAGCCCCTCCAGGGACTCTTGGAACGATCCGCCCTGCTCCAGTCCGGCTGCCGGGGTTCCGTCCTCCTGCAGGAGCAGGGTCTCCAGCAGTCTGCCGATCTCCTCTTCCAGCCCCCGGGATACCAGTTCCTGCAAAAGCTGGGGCAGCTGCTGGCTGAGCGCATTGATGCCTCCTGTCAGCTGGTGGGTCATATTTTTATAAGAATGGATCTGCTCCAGATTTTCCTGATTTACTTCCATTCCCAGCTTATGCAGATCAATGATATCTATGATCTCCGCATCCGCAAAGCCGGTCACTTCCCGATAGAAATTCTGCAGCGTCTCCTTATCAATGGGCATCCCCTCTTTCATCAGCTGTCCGGTCAGCTGCATGGACGTATCATTCACCGGCAGGGACGCCATCTCAATCGCTTTCTGGGCATTGGCCTCCATCCCCATATTTTCAAAGAGGGGGCTCAGAAAAAGGCTGCTGCCGTTATTCTTGACCTGAAACAGGATATTTTTACCCATGGACAGTGCAATGTTCTGTTCCAGTCTGGCCTGCAGCTCCAGCTCACTGCCGCCGAAATTCACCAGAAGCTTTAATTCCTCCCCGTTTCTCTCCAGAATCTGTCCCGAGAGGATTTGTCCCGGCGTAAGGGCCCGGATCTCTTTCTGCAGTACGGAAGACTGCTGCTGGCTGTCGGCTGCCTGTGTATTCTGCGCATTTCTGGTATTCTCCGTCTGCAGTCCCGCCTGCAGCAAATCCGTGATCCACATCTATCGGCTGCCTCCTTTAAATAAAGCTGTGAATAAAGCTCCTGCGATGGATCGGCGTGGGGCCGTATTTTTTCAGGGCCTCAATATGGGCTGCACTGCCATAGCCTTTGTTTCCGGCGAAATCATATCCCGGAAAGACCTGATCGTACTCCCGCATCAGTCTGTCCCTGGTGACCTTGGCGATAATGCTGGCCGCCCCGATGGAAATGCTTTTGGCATCCCCCTTGATGATGGGCACCTGCTGTATGGATACCTGGGGGATCGTTACCGCATCATTCAGCAGCAGATCCGGCTGAGGCTCCAGCTTACTGATGGCCTCCCGCATGGCCTCGTAGGTGGCCTGCAGAATATTGATCTCATCTATCCGCTGGGGAGAGGCATAGCCGATCCCCCAGGCCAAGGCTTTCTCCACAATCACGTCATAGAGCTCTTCTCTCTTTTTTTCGGACAGTTGTTTGGAATCATTAATATATAAAATATCACAATTTCGGGGCAGAATTACCGCTCCTGCCACCACCGGCCCGGCCAGCGGCCCCCGGCCCGCCTCATCAATGCCGCAGATGCAGCCGAAGCTGTCATATTTTCTTTCATATGCCCACAGCTTTTCCGTCCTCTCCCGTTCCTTTTCCAGCGCTGCCAACCGTTTCCTTGCCGTCTCCACGCACTTTCTGACTCCGCTTCTGGGATCCTCCTCATAGCGTGCTACAAAAGCAGGCAGCTCATTTTCACAAGCTGCCTGTAATTGCTCTCTCACTTGCGCAATGCTGCAGGTGTCCC
Organism: Lachnospiraceae bacterium; assembly: GCA_017624175.1. Lineage (GTDB taxonomy): Bacteria > Bacillota > Clostridia > Lachnospirales > Lachnospiraceae > Acetatifactor. The sequence goes on from JAGANP010000153.1 coordinate 7,906, forward strand.
CTGCAGTATGCTCTGCTCTGCTGACTTTCATATCCATCCCCCGTCTCTCTTTTCCTGTCCTTACTGATGCTTCAATATGCCGAATTTGTCCAGGGGCCATATGCGAATCCAGGCTCTGCCGATAATATCGTCCCGCTTAATATTGCCCACCTGTTCCACACGGCTGTCCGTGCTGTTATTCCGGTTATCCCCCAGCACAAAATATTCATCCTCCCCCAGGGTGATGGGATCCCTGGCCAGACCGATATTCTCCGGCCGGATCACTTCCCTGCCATAGGTCTCATACAGAACTTCTCCATTGATATAGATCCGCCCCTCCTCGTCAATCTGCACGGTCTCCCCGGGCAGACCGATAATTCGCTTGATATAATAGGTCTTTTCCTGATACTTAAATGGGAAAACAATGATATCAAAACGTTCCGGCTCCCGGAATCTGTAGGTGATCTTGTCTACGATCAGATTGTCCTGATCACTCAGCGTGGGCTCCATGCTGGCGCCGTTTACCTCCGTCCTCTGTCCCACAAAGGCAATGACCAGATAGGTCAGACACAGTACACTCAGCAGATACAGCCCTGTGCTTAATATTTCTCTCAATATCTTCTTCATTTGATATATCCACCCTTTACTCGTTCTCTCTCTGCATCGGGCCGGTTCCCGGCTCCTGGGGCCGCTCCAGGGTCAGTCTGCCCAGCCTGCCGCTGCGGAAATCCTCCATCAATATAGATGCCGCTTTCTCCAGATCCAGCTCCTGCCCCCGGCTGTAACAGCCCCGGCTCTCCGCCACCCGGGCCAGCACCTGGGGGGCCTCCCCCGTGCCGTCAATGGCATAGCGCTGAGCCATTGCCTGAGGATACAGCTGCTGCAGGCAGCGGATCAGATCACAGGCCAGTTCATCCATGATGATCACTTCATCATTCATGGAACCGATAAACGCCAGCCGCATGCCCACCTGCTGATCTTCAAATTTGGGCCACAGGATTCCGGGGGTATCCAGCAGCTCCAGCCCCTTACCCAGGCGGATCCATTGTTTTCCCTTGGTTACTCCCGGCTTATTGCCGGTCTTTGTGCAGGCCTTTCCCGCAAAGCTATTGATAAATGTGGATTTTCCCACATTGGGAATCCCCACTACCATGGCCCGGACAGGCCGGTTGACAATTCCCCGCCTGCGGTCCCGCTCCAGCTTCTCCCGGCAGGCTTCCTGTACCAGGCCCTGTATGGACCTTACACCGCTGCCGGTTCTGGAATTGATCTCCTGCACATGAGCCCCCTGGGCTTCAAAATAATGAATCCACTGTTTATTGTACACCGGATCTGCCAGATCCGATTTGTTTAACAGCACAATCCTGGATTTCCCCGCCGCAAGCTTATCAATATCCGGGTTGCGGCTGCTGAGCGGAATCCGGGCATCCACCAGTTCAATGACCAGATCGATCAGCTTAATATTTTCCTGCATCATCCGGACTGCCTTGGTCATATGTCCGGGATACCACTGATAATTCATGGCTTCTATGCGTCCTTTCCCTCTTTTTAACGGACCAGGCCGATACCGTCCTCCTCACTGCTTAAGTGCAGCCAGGCTTTTCCCAGAATATCCTGCTCCTTTACCGGACCGATATTGGCAGACCGGCTGTCCTCACTGCTGCCGGGATTGTCTCCCATACAGAAATATTCCCCCAGCTCCAGCGTAAACTCCACCTCAGCAATGCCCGGATCCATGATCTTCACATCCACCCAGGGGCTGGCAGCGCCATTGACATACAGCACGCCGTTATTGATCCATACGGTGTCCCCCGGCTCCGCCACCACACGCTTCACATAATAGTGAGTGTTTTTATTTCCGTTGGGCAGAAATACCACCACATCGCCCACCTTGGGCGTACCCAGCATATAGCTGAAACGGTCCACATAGACTCTCTGCCCGTTATACAGATTGGGCTCCATGGATATGCCCACCACATTGGTATAGATGCCTAAAAAAAAGGTAAGCACAAGGGCGATAAACACCGCTGCCGCAATACCGAACAGTACACTGAACACTTCTCTGACTGCTGATGAGCTGATTTTTTTCTTCCGCTTATAAAAGCTCAGACCTTTACTGCGTGGCACTGCTATCCCTCCAAAATCATCCTGCCTAATAGTATAACACATTCTGCAAAAATAGAAAAGGACAACTACAAAAAAGTAATTGTCCCTCTTCCCGCAGATTATTTTACTAACTCTTTTACCTTAGCTTTCTTACCGATACGGTCTCTTAAGTAGTTCAGCTTAGCACGTCTTACTTTACCCTTTCTGACTACTTCAACCTTCTCTACGTTGGGAGAATGTACCGGCCAGGTCTTCTCAACACCGATACCGTTGGAAGTCTTCCTCACGGTAAAGGTCTCACGATTGCTTCCGCCCTGTCTCTTCAGGACCACACCCTCGAATACCTGAATTCTCTCACGGTTGCCCTCTTTGATCTTGCCGTATACCTTAACGGTATCGCCTACCTCAAAGTCGTCAACGTTAGCTTTCAGCTGTTCTGCTTCGATCTCTTTGATAATATCCATTGTAAAACCTCCTAAATATACTTGATGTTCTTAATACATTCTGTAACAGAGGACCATCTCATTTTCGCAACGTCAAGATTTTACCACAGTATTACGCAAAGTGCAAGCATTTCTTTTCAAAAGCTTCTAAATATTTCAGTTGCTTTTCTCGTTTTTCCATGCTATACTCGTATCAAAGGAGGTACTAATCTATGAAAGATGAGTTATTACTGCAATCCATCTCCGAAATGATGGATAAAATGATGGATCAGAAGCTAGAGCCTATCCACAACACTCTGGATCGCATGGATGTACGGCTGGATCGCATGGATGTACGGCTGGATCACATGGATGAACAGATGGATCGCATGGAAGACCGAATGGATCGCATAGAGGGTCGTATGGATCGCATAGAGGGTCGTATGGATGGTGTGGAGGGTCGGCTGGACAGGCTGGAATCCCAGGTGTCAGCACTGAGAGTTACACAGCTGGAGCAGGGCCGGGAGATCAAGGAGATCAACAGCCGGGTCAACGATACCTACCAGCTCGCTCTGGAAGCCTGGGGGCTTGGCACGGAAAACAGGCACTGGCTGGAATTAGCCCAAAAATAGCTTCCACATCGGTTCCTGACACAGATATAATCCCAGTTTTTTCTGCAATCCTACAACCGCATCATTTTCTTCCGCAATCTGACAATAAGGAATTTCACCCCGTTTCAGCTGATCATTTATGAGCCAGCTCTCCAGAGAGACAGCCAGGCCCTGACGCTGGTATTCCCTTTCTACATACAGCATTCCCATGTCCCCATCCTCGTGAAGACCGATAAAGCCTGTGGGCAGACCCTCCGTTCCGGTAAATATACCCAATAATGCCCCTGCCCGGAGCCGCCGCCGCAGATAAGCTTCCTCATATCCCCGGCAATGCGAAGCCACATAGGAAAGATCCGCTTCGGTCAGAGGGCGGATCTTCCGACAGGGCACCCGCAGCGGTTCCTTCCGGGTGTAACAGGCCTGAAAGCAGACCCTCTCTGTCTCAAAGCCATACCGGCGCTGTAACAGTTCCCGAATCCTCTCCTGACAGACCGTCAGGGAAAGCTGCTTCTGCTGCAGCATCTCCACGCCGCCGGGACTTTCCAGCAGTAGTTCTGCTGCCTCCGGTGACTCCGCATACAGAGCATAATGCCGGCTGCCCTCCACCTGCAGCAGTACATTCCTATCGTTCTGGCACACAATATGTGCCCTGCCCCGTGCCAGCAGCTCCATCATATGGATATACTTACGCTTTTGCTTAGCCAGGGTTTCAATGAGCTTCTGCTCATTCTGATACTGCAAATACAGATCCGGTCTTCTCTCCCCGGTTCGTGCCAGAGACTGCTCCAGCCGCCAGGCCGCAATCTGTCTGTGGTTGCCGGATAGGAGCACCTCCGGCACCTGCCTGCCATGCCACACCTCCGGCCGGGAATACTGGGGGTACTCCAGCAGGTGTCTGTGAAAGGACTCCGTCTCCGCAGACTCCTCATTGTGCAGCACGCCGGGAACCAGCCGGGCAATGGCGTCAATCATGACCATGGCCGGCAATTCTCCACCGGTCAGCACATAATCCCCGATGGACACGTAATCCGTCACGATCTCCTCCAGCACCCGTTCATCAATCCCCTCATAATGCCCGCAGAGGAATACCAGCTCCTCCTCCCGGGCAAGCTCCCGGGCCATATCCTGCGTAAACGTCCTGCCCTGGGGAGTCACATAGACTGTCCGCAGCTTTTTTACCATCTGGCTTCCTGCCGCATCTGTATTCTCCCGGATCACAGACTGATAGGCATCATAAACCGGCTGGGCCTGCATCAGCATTCCTGCCCCGCCTCCGTAGGGATAATCATCTACTTTCCCATGCTTATCCTGCGTATAATCCCGGATATTCACCATATGAAAGGACAGCTGCCCTTTCTCTACCGCCCTGCCCAGAATGCTTTGGTGCAGCCCATGCTCCAGCATCTCCGGAAAAAGCGTCAAGACATGAAATTTCATCTATATCCCCCATCTGCCCATTTACAGACCCTCCAGTACATGCACTTTCATCCGGCGTCCCTGCACATCCACGTCCAGTACACATTGCCTGATGGCAGGCAGCAGCAGTTCCCCGCCGTCTGTCCTGCGAATCACATAGACGTCATTGGCCCCGGTCTCCAGCACATCCTCCAGCACGCCGATCCGCTGTTCCTCTTCATCATATACGTCCACACCTATCAGGTCTGCAATGAAATACTCATCCCTGCCCAGCTTCACTGCATTTTCCCTGGTCACATACAACCCCGCCTGGCGATACTTTGCCACATCATCCAGGGTATCGATTCCTTTGAACTTGAGGATCACCATCTATTTGAAAAACTTCACGCTCTCAATCTCCAGCGCAAGCTTCCCCCTGCCGGTATCCAGAAGAACCTCCTTCAATTTTCTGAACCGCTTTACATCATCCGTGGTGGGAAACACCTTTACCTCTCCCCTCACGCCATGGGTGGAGGTAATCACGCCCACCTGTAAAAACTCTTCCATATGCAAAACCTTTCTAAAAAGATAACAGTTCAGCCCGCACCATTTGCAAAGCCGCACCTGATCTGAAATATAAAC
>JAGANP010000154.1 GCA_017624175.1 Lachnospiraceae bacterium
CAGGAATTCGTATATGTGACAGGAATGATATTGAAACAGGCACCTATCGGGGAATATGACAGGCGTGTCTGTCTGCTCACCAGAGAAAGAGGGAAGATATCCGCTTTTGCCAGAGGGGCAAGGAAGCCGGGAAGCCGTCTGGCTGCGGCTACCAGCCCTTTCTGTTTCGGAACCTTCAAGCTGTACCGGGGCAGGGACTCTTACACGGTGGCAGAGGCTGAGATCCAGAACTTTTTTGAGGACCTCATGACGGATTATGTGGGGGCCTGTTACGGGATGTATTTTGCCGAGGTCGCGGATTATTATACCCGGGAAAATAATGATGAAAGACAGATGTTAAAGCTTTTGTACCAGTCCTTAAGGGCTGTGTGTTCCCCCTCCTTCAAAAACGAGCTGGTCAGATGCATTTTTGAACTGAAATCCATCCAGGTGAACGGAGAATATCCGGGGGCACCTGCAGATCTTAAACTTTCTGATTCGGCCCTGTTTGCCCTTCAGTACATAGAAAAGAGTCCCGTGGAGAAATTATATACTTTTGCGGTGACAGACTCCGTTCTTGCGGAACTGCAACAGGTTTCCGCACAGTATTGCAGACGCTTTATGGACCACTCATTCAAAAGTCTTGAAATACTGAAAACCCTGTGTTAATATGTTGTGTGAAATATCTTCCGAAAAGGAGACTCCTATGAGCAGATATCTGAAAGCAGCGGCATGTTCCCTGCTCTGCATGCTGGCACTTCTGGGATGCGGAGAGGCAAAGCTGCCGGAACATATAGAGGTGAATACATTGTCTGTAAGCAGGGACGGAAAAGTGGCTGCTTACCTGGTCAGTGATTTTGAAAAGGAATATTATGATATCGGAGAGCTGACTTCCATGGCTATGGAGGAAGCAGCAGCGTATAATACAGAGCATGCTGCGGGGAACGGCACTCCTGTTGTGGTGGAAAAGGTGGAAACTTTGGAAGACGGCACATCCAGAGTGCGCATTTCTTATCAGTATGACAGTGCGGATACCTTTAACGGCTTCAATGAAGGGGATCTGTTTTTCGGTACGGTGTCAGAGGCTGTTTCTGCGGGATATCCCGTGGAAGCCGGTTCGCTGGAAAGCGTGACGGGTGGAGCGGCAGCGGACGGTGCCAAGGTTTCCGGGAAGCATGTGCTGATCACGGATGAGAAGGCATTCATATACTGTCCTTATAAAGTGGCTTACCTCAGTAAGGGTGCAGTGCTGAATGCAGACGGAAGCGTGGATACCACCGGGACAGACGGAAGCTGTGTCATCCTGATGGCAAAATAGCAGGGACGGAGCATAAAGGAAGTACCCAATAAACAGAAATCAGAGAGAATGGAGAACAATCATTATGGAAAAGACAATGGACAAGATCGTGGCACTTGCAAAGGCAAGGGGATTTGTATATCCCGGCTCCGAGATCTACGGTGGACTGGCAAATACCTGGGATTACGGCAACCTGGGCGTTGAGCTGAAAAATAATGTGAAGAAGGCATGGTGGCAGAAGTTTGTTCAGGA
>JAGANP010000003.1 GCA_017624175.1 Lachnospiraceae bacterium
ATTAAAAAATATAGATATATTTATGAATACATGTACTGTGCTTAATGATACGCTCGCATGGGATATTGGCATGAATCGGGATAATACTACTTGTCTGGACATTGATCCGGATACACTGTATGCTTTACCATTTGCAGAGGAGCAGATCGCCTGATATGGGGTTGTGAACGGTCAGCGTGTATAAAAGACATGTGGGTAACAAAGAGCCTCAGGCCCCCGGAAATATTGTGTTTCCGGGGGCTTTCTGCATCCACAAATGCCGGTTCTATCGGGCCAAACCATATCTGGTTCTTGACAGAAAAAGAGATTTCGCCGTATAGTAAGGAAAGAGAGACAATTCAAGTTACCTGAGGGAGCAAGCGATGGAAAAGAAGCAGAAGAGAATTACCGTTGGGGTACTGGTCAGCGGCATCATGGACGATTTCACCAGGATGATCTGCAAGGGTGTGATGCGGGCGGCAGAAAGGCGGGATGTGGATCTGGTGATCTTTCCGGCCAAATATGTGGATCGGGATGTGTCGGACAACCGGGACATCATGTATGAATACCAGTATGGGACGATCCTGTCCTACGCCAGAAAGCAGAATCTGGACGCCATCGTTGCGGCCACCGGCTGTATTGGCTGTTTTACCACTGTGGAGCGCATGGAGGAGCTGATGAAGCAGTATGCGGAGATCCCCTGCGTGCTGATTGCCTCCCAGCTGCCGGGCTATGAGAGCGTGAACTCTGATAATTTTTCCGGCGTCCGGGAGGGGCTGGAGTGCCTGATTCAGCAGACCCATTGCACCCGGATCGGTATGATCGGCGGCCCGGAGGATAATTTTGATGCAAACGAGCGGAAAAAAGCCTTTTTCCAGGTGATGCAGGAGCATGGCCTGACCGTGGACGAGGGCATGTATGAATCCGGTGATCTGACCAGGAACAGCCGGGAGGCCTTTACCAGGCTGCTGGATCACAACCCGGAGCTGGAGGCCGTATTCTGCATCAACGATGACACTGCCCTGGGGATGTATGAGGAATTGAAGCGGAGAAAGCTGCGGATCGGCAGGGATATCCATGTGTTTGGCTATGACAATATACAGGCGGCAGCCAAGGCCTCTCCGCCCCTGTCCTCCGTCCAGGCAGATCCGGCGGAGCTGGGGGAAAATGCTTTGGAACTGGTGCTGAAAAAGCTGCAGGGCGAGGCGGTGCAGAGTCTGGTGCTGCCCACCCGTTTCGTCCGCCGGGATTCCATCGGCAGTCCGGAGGAACAGCAGTGGGGCAATATCATCGACAGCCGTATGATAGACAGCTGGTTTGCCGATGTGTTTTACCGCTGTAAGCATGAGGAGATGCAGGACACGGGGGAGCAGATCCGGCAGGCTTTCCAGGCATTGATCCGGTGCATCTGTTCTATCTACACAGAGGAGGAAGAGGGCATCTGGGAGATGAAAGGCCTGCTGGAGCAGCTGCTGAATGTGAATACCATTGCCTATGCCGATGTGGACAATCTGCTGATTGTGCTGCGCAGGCTGCAGAAGATATTGATGAGCGGGGAGCAGGCCTATACCAAGTCCCAGCGGGAGCTTTTCCCTATGATCTATCAGCGGATCATCCGGGTCATGGATCAGAACCTGGGAGTCATGCAGGATCAGAGCATCCGGGACAGCTTCGATATGAAGTTATTTGTGCAGAAGACCCTGCAGTTTGAGAAAGGGACGGATCAGAGCTACGGCACCCTGCTGGAGAATCTGAGCTGGCTGCATGTGAAAAATGCCGGAATCTTTACCTTTGAACAGCCCATTACCCATCTGGTCAGCGATCCGTTCCGGGCGCCGGAGGAACTGTATCTGAAAGCGGTGCTGCGGGCGGGGGAGGTACAGCTGGTGCCTGCCGTAGAGCAGAAAGTCAGGCTGGAAGCGATTTTTACCGAGAACCGGGGCATCCGGCAGGACTGTATGGTGCTCTTTCCCCTGTTTGTCAATGAGACTCTGCAGGGAGTGATTCTCTGCGAGATGTAGGAGAGTATCTTTGAAAGCGGGGAATTCCTGGTCAATCACCTAAGCTCCGCTGCCAAGATGATCAATCTGCTGCGGGCCAACCAGAAGATCCAGCAGAAGCTGGAGGACAGTCTTGCAGTGCTGCGGGAAAATAATATTGTGCTGGATAATCTGTCCAAATCCGACAGTCTGACCGGTATCCTGAACCGCCGGGGACTGTATGAGGAGGGACAGCGGATCGTGGAGGAGTGCCGCCGCAGGAGCAGAGCTGTCCTGGTGGTGTACGTGGATATGAATAATCTGAAGATTATCAATGACCGGTATGGTCACGAGGAGGGGGATTTTTCCCTGAAAACCATTGCCGACCGTCTGGCGGAGGTATCGGCGCAGGACGGTGTGGCAGGGCGCATCGGCGGGGATGAATTTGCCTGCATCCGCCCCTATGACGGGGAGGAGGACGGCGGGGAAATCCTGGAGCGGCTGTATGCCTCTTTCCGCAGCTTCAACGAAAGCAGTGATAAGGTGTATACGGTGACGGTATCGGCCGGGGCCTATGTGCTGGAGCCGGGAAGCTCCATGACGCTGGAGGAGGCGCTGAGAGCGGCGGACGAGCGGCTCTATGAGGTGAAAAAGTTCCGCTCCAAGGAAGTGCTGAAGCCGGTGTAGAGGAGAAAACGGGAATGGCGAGGAATCTGACCACACTTTGCTATATGGAACAGGACGGCGCATATCTGATGATGCACCGTGTGAAAAAAGAGAAAGATATCAATAAGGACAAATGGATCGGCATAGGCGGTCATTTTGAAGAGGGGGAATCCCCGGAGGAATGCCTGCTGCGGGAGGTACTGGAGGAAACGGGGCTGACCCTGACGGATTACCGGCTGCGGGGCGTGATTACCTTTCTGACCGATGGATGGCAGCCGGAGTACATGTTTCTGTATACGGCAGAGGGTTTTACAGGGACGATGCATGACTGTGACGAGGGGGATCTGGAGTGGGTGCCTAAGGAAAAGGTACCGCAGCTGCCCATCTGGGAGGGGGATAAGATTTTCTTTAGGCTGCTGGAGGAGCGGCAGGCATTCTTTTCCCTGAAACTGCGCTATGAGGGGGATGTGCTGAAAGAGGCAGTGCTGGACGGAAAAGAAAAGCTGGTATAAGGCAGCCCTATTCGGCTGCCTTTCGGTTCCATGGCCCTGTATGGAAGAAGAACAGGGACATTCCTGTGGAAATCGTCCAGCCGATGGGCCATGCGCACCAGATGCCTGTTTCCCGGAGCGGGGTCTGGGCCAGTGCTGCGGCAAGGATAATCCGCAGGAGCAGATCCACAAAGGTGGCGGCCATGAACTTTTTCATCAATCCGGCTCCCCGCAGGATGCCGTCAGCCACTAATTTCGCTGAGATCACAAAGTAGAACGGGGAAAGAATCCGCAGATACAAAATCCCGGTTCGTACGGCGGTGTCCGTGGGAGCATCCATAAAGAGGTTCAGGAAGAACCGCCCCGCAAAGAAGTACAGCAGGAACAGAGGCAGGGTCAGACTCCAGACGATTTTCAGCCCGGCCCGGAACCCGCCGCTGATTCGGGAAAGCTTGCCTGCACCGATATTCTGGGCTGCATAATTGGAGATACCGTTGCCCAATGTGGTATAAGAGGTGATGGCCAGGTTGTTCAGCTTGACGGCAGCCGAATAGCCGGCCATGACGGCGGCACCGAAGCCGTTGATGACACTCTGGATGATGATATTTCCCACGGAGATAAAGCTTTGCTGCAGGATACTGGGTACGGCAATCACGATAATCTTTTTCAGCAGCTCCCGGCTGAACAGAGGGGCTTTTTCCTGAATCTGAAGCTTCTGCAGATTCCGCCATACTAAAGCTACCGCCAGGATACAGCTGATTCCCTGGCAAAGGAATGTGGCCCAGGCCACACCGGCCACGCCCATGCGGAAGCCTTTGACAAACAGCACATCCACGGCAATATTGGCAGTGGAGGAGACGGCCAGCAGATAGAAAGGGGTCCTGGAGTTTCCCATGGCGGAGAATATGCCCGTGGCAATATTGTAGAAAAAGACAAAGGGCAGTCCCCATACATAGATATCCAGATACAGCTTGGAATCTGCAAATACCTCCTCGGGGGTTCGGATCAGCTGCAGCAGTCCGCCGCAGCCCAGAATCCCGATGAGCATCAGTACGCCGCAGATCACGGCGCTGAAGATGCAGGCCGTGGACACGGCGGTTTTCATCTCCCCGTACTTTTTGGCCCCGAATAGCTGGGAGACGATAACGGAACAGCCCATATTGCAGCCGAAAGCAAAGGCAATAAAGATCAGCGTGATCTCGTAGCTGTTTCCCACAGCCGCCAGAGCGTTTTCCCCGATGAATTTCCCGGCCACCAGGCTGTCTGCAATATTATAAAGCTGCTGAAAAATAATGCTGCCGAATAGGGGCAGACAGAATTTCCACAATACCCTTTCCGGTTTTCCCATGGTTAAATCGTTGTTCATCCTGACTTTTCCCACCCTTTTCTTTCCTGATTTCAGGAATCATTTGTGTTTTCTCACGGTTTGTATTATAATCACTCATTGGATATATGTAAAATATCTTTTTTATAAATTTGATATATGAATTTCGTATAAATAAACAGAAAGAAACAGGAAAGGCGGCAGATGGATGGACATCAGCTATGACTACTATCGGATCTTTTATTATGTGGCAAAATACGGAAGCTTTACCCGGGCAGCGCAGATTCTCATGAATAATCAGCCGAATATGACGAGAATGATCGGCAAACTGGAGCAGGAGCTGGGATGTACCTTGTTTGTGCGGAAGAACCGGGGCGTCTCCCTGACCCCGGAGGGGGAGACCCTGTACCGTCATGTTTCCATTGCCTTTGAACATATCCAGACGGCGGAGGAAGCGATCGTCAAGGACAGGAGCCTGCAGTCCGGCATTGTCACCATCGCTGCCAGTGAGATTGCCCTGCACTGTACCGTATTGCCCCGGCTCAAGCAGTTTCACCAGATCTACCCCAATGTACGCATTCGGGTATTAAACCAATCGACGCCCCATGCGGTCTCTCTCCTGAAAAACGGGCTGGCAGACCTGGCCGTGGTGACCACCTCCCAGAAGGTGGATCCCTCCCTGCACAGCACTCTGCTTCGCAGCATCCAGGACGTTCCGGTCTGCAGCACGGCCTTTTCCGACCTGGCAGGCCGCACCTTAAGCTGGAGGCAGCTGAAAGACTATCCCATCATCAGCATGGAGCACGGGACGGATTCTTTTCTTTTTTTTGCTGCCCTGTTTTCCGAGGACGGCGTGGAATTTGCGCCGGATATCGAGGTATCCACGGCGGATCAGATTCTGCCCATGGTCAGATCGGATCTGGGTATAGGGTTTGTCCCTCTGGATTACCTGGAGCAGAATGGGGGGAAGGAGAAGCTGCTGCTTCTGAAACCGGAAAAAGAGATCCCTCAGCGGCAGATCTGCCTGCTGAAACGCAGGCATCAGCCGCTGGGTATCGCTGCCGGGAAGCTGGAACAGATGCTGCAGGAGACTCCTTAACGGGTCTGCCCGGTCTCCAGCACACGGATATAGTGGTTGGCTTCTCTGAGCACATGATCTGCCAGCAGGGGCAGGATGATGGAGGAAATCTCACAGTTTAAGATCCCCTGAGTGCCTGCCGTCTTAAAATCCCTGTACCGCAGGGTTTCTTTCAGAGATTTCTCAGTCAGGGAATTGGCACGGCAGTCCTGGCGGCAGGCAGCATCCAGCAGCAGGGCGTATTCTTTGGAGAAATCATCGGCCGTCCCGATCAGCTGTGCCTCAGAAGGGTCCAGAAGCCCACGGATGAACCAGGCATGCTCCATCATGATCTGATTCCAGAATTTTTCCGTCTCATAAAATCTCTGATAGGAAAGGCGCCTGTTGGACTGCAGCTGTTCCATAATATCCCGGTACAGCATTGCTTCCCGCATAATGTGTTCGATAAGGAGCGGATAGTTAGCTGTGAACAGCTCTCCGTCCTTTACCTTGCACAGGATCTTTTCCTTGAAACAGATCAGACCCTCCAGAAGCCTGCAGGCCCGCTCGTTGAGCTCCCTGACCTGGCGGTTTACTTCACAATCCTCTTCGCCGACACAGCCGCCCTGCAGGTCACAGGTGGCTTTGGTGGTTTTGCTGTCGATGGGAATGCCGCTCAGGGCCTCCGTTTTTCTCTCGGCGGGGAGCGTGAACTCTGTCACCAGCTCGTGGGAACGGATCACCGCCTCGTGGACGTTCCCCTCTGCCATTTTCAGGGCGTCCTGTAAAAGTTCCTCAAAGCCTCTGCGGAAATCTTCCGCTTCCTTTATCCACTCCTTTTGAAAACAGGGAAAGCCTGCTTCCAGGAAAAGAGCGTGTTCCTTCATTATCCTTGCGAAAAAAAGATGAGTTTCTATAGAAAGAGTGGCGTAGTCTCTCATGGCAAATCATACCTTTGGGGCCGGTTTTTTATAATATATGCAAAAACAGGGCGGGGTGCCATAAAATTTAATAAAGTTTTCATTGACATAAATCTCGTATGTGATAACATGTTTATATACAGATTTTATATTAGGAAAATGGAGGAAATGTTATGAGAGAAGCAATGGATTATATCCTGGATCTGGAAGGCAATAAAGTCTTAATTGAGGCGGAACAGAAAGCCATGAAGCAGAATCTGGCGGAGCAGTATGTACGCATGCGCAAGGAAAAGAAGATGACGCAGGAGCAGGTATCCCAGCGTTCCGGTATTCCCAGATCCAATATTGCCCGTTTTGAGAGCGGCAGATACAATCCCTCTCTGGAGCTGATGGTAAAGATGGCGGCAGCAATGGGCATGAAAGTGCAGATTCAGCTGGTACCGGATGAGAATGCAAAGGCATAGGATGCTGCGCAGGGAATGTTCCTGCGCAGTTTAGTCGTTGCACTTTAATATAGAAAAGGATATGGATGTTCAGGGAATAAGGACGATAAAGGAGATCTTGAGATGACTTTAGAACAGATCAAAGCGCTGCTGGCGGATATGTCCCTGCAGGAGAAGATCGGACAGCTGCTGCAGCTGACGGGGAACTTTTATGCGCAGGAAGGCCTGGCCACCGGCCCCATGTCGGACATGGAGCTGACGCAGGAGCAGGTGGACTGTGCCGGTTCGATCCTGTCCACTGTGGGCGCAAAGCAGTTAAGACAGATTCAGAGCGCTTATATGGAGCGGCAGCCCCATCACATTCCTCTGCTTTTTATGGCGGATGTGATCAACGGTTTCCGCACCGTATTCCCGATTCCGCTGGCCCAGGGCTGTTCCTTTGACCCGGCGCTTTCGGAGGAGATGGCTCGGATATCCGCCAAGGAGGCGGCACGTGCAGGACTGCATGTGACTTTTTCTCCCATGGTGGATCTGGTACGGGATGCCCGCTGGGGCCGGGTCATGGAGTCCACCGGGGAGGATCCCTATCTGAACCGGCTGTTCTGCCGGGCCATGATCCGGGGGTATCAGGGAGAGCAGGTGGGAGAAAAGGATCATATTGCTGCCTGCGTCAAGCATTTTGCCGGATACGGTGCGCCAATGGGCGGCAGGGAATACAACCAGGTGGAGCTGTCGGAGAGGACGCTTCGGGAGGAATATCTGCCGGCCTATCAGGCCGGTGTGGAGGCCGGGGCGGAGATGTTTATGACCTCTTTTAATACCCTGGGCAGGCTTCCCTCTTCGGCCAACCGGGAGCTGATGCAGGATATTCTGCGGAAGGAATGGGGCTTTGACGGCGTGCTGATCTCCGACTGGGCGGCCATTGAGGAACTGCTGAATCATGGCGTGGCCGCAGACAAGGAGGAGGCCGCTTATCTGGCGCTGCAGGCGGGAGTGGATATCGACATGGTGACCAATGTGTACGCTAACCACCTGGAGCAGCAGATCCGGGAGGGAAAGCTCCCCATGGAGTGGCTGGATGCATCGGTGCTGCGTATATTAACGCTGAAAAATAAGCTGGGACTTTTTGAAAATCCCTATAAGGATGGGGACGAAAGCTATGATGAGATGCCGGAAATCGAGGCGGCCCACAGAAGCTTTGCCCGGAAAGCGGCGGCGGAGACCTTTGTGCTGCTGAAAAACGACGGGATACTGCCCCTGCCCCAGGCCCCCACGGAACAGGTAAAATCCATTGCCTTTGTGGGACCCTATGTGGAGGAGAAGAAGATCTGCGGTTCCTGGTCCCTTTTTTTCCGGATGGAGGAGAATGTGACGATCCGGGAAGCCTTAGAGGAGGCGGCAGCGGCAGGAAAGCTGGAGATCCCCTTAACCTGGGGCCGGGGCTGTCAGGTGCTGGATTATGGGCAGAAGCGGGACGGGTTCCGGGAGCATGCCGAAAACGGCTGCACCAGGGAAGAACTGGAAGCCATGGAGGCAGAGGCGGTTCGGCTGGCTCGGGAGGCGGATGTGGTGGTGATGCCGTTAGGAGAGCACCACGAGTACACCGGAGAGGG
Source organism: Lachnospiraceae bacterium (assembly GCA_017624175.1). Taxonomy (GTDB): domain Bacteria; phylum Bacillota; class Clostridia; order Lachnospirales; family Lachnospiraceae; genus Acetatifactor. Next base: position 8,473 of record JAGANP010000003.1, read on the forward strand.
CGCTTCCCGCACCGAGATCGGGATTCCGGAACATCAGATGGAATTATTCCGCCGGGTACATGCGGTCAATCCCAATATTGTGGTGGTGAATTTCAGCGGACGGCCGCTGGATCTGCGGGAGGTCAGCCGCAAGGCCCGAGCCGTGCTGCAGGTATGGTTCCCCGGCACGGAGGGCGGACATGCGATAGTGGATACACTGTTCGGCGAGACGGAGCCTGGCGGCAGGCTGGCCATGTCCTTTCCTTATAATGTGGGACAGGTGCCGGTGTATTACAGCGGGTTAAATACCGGCAGGCCCCATGTGGACGGCGCTGCGGACTGCCGCTGTGTGTCCAGATATATTGATGCGCCCAATAAGCCCCTGTACAGCTTCGGCTATGGGCTGGGGTATACGAAGTTTACCTATTCGCCGGTGCGCCTGAGCGGTGCAGTGCTGGAGCAGTGTCAGGCCCGGGAAACCGGCGGCGAAAAGCAGCTGATCGCCTCGGTGACGCTGACCAATACCGGCAGCAGGCCCGGTACGGAGGTGGTGCAGCTGTATCTGCGGGATCTGGCAGGCAGCGTGTCCCGTCCCCTGCGGGAGCTGAAAGGCTTTCAGCGGATCTTTCTTGCTCCGGGGGAGAGCCGGGAGGTGGCCTTTACCATTACCGAAGAGATGCTGCGTTTTTACCGGTTGGATATGATCTATGGCTCCGAGCCCGGCAGCTTCATGGCCTATATCGGGGCGGACAGCAATACGGAGAACGGCGCAGAATTCCGTCTGGCGTAAGGGGCAGCCCGGCGGAGCTGCATGAATGAGAATTGGCAGGAGGCATATGAAAATGTGGAAAGAAATGAAATGGAATATGTTATTGTCAGCGGTACTGTACATGGTGCTGGGGTTGATCCTGGTGCTGTTTCCGGCGACTA
>JAGANP010000155.1 GCA_017624175.1 Lachnospiraceae bacterium
CCAGCGGCAGACCCAGCAATACCCCGAAGACCAGCAGTGTGATACCTCCGGCAAACAGTCCCATACCACCGCCGCCCTGGGATCTGAAAGCTTTCAGCACACTTCCGTACTTGGTCACCTTTTTCTGCAGATCATTTGTCATCTCTGTTTTCATATTCATCCATCTCCTATGCTTATTCATTTATAATCAGGACGTGCGCATCATCCAGTACCCGCAGATTGCCTATGGGGTTTCCCGTGCAGTTCACCAGCCGCAGGGCAGGGAGCGAAGACAGAATATGCATATCCGTCACATAATTATCCGAAAAGTCAATTTCCTCCAGGTTCACAAGTCCCTCGGCAAAGCTTAGATCCTGAATCTCATTGTCCGCCACATCCAGCTTTCTGAGATTGGGAAAATGTCCGAAAAAGTCCAGATGATCCGTCAGGAACACATCATCCCAGTACACATTTACGAATCCGCCGGAGCCGGTTACCCTGACGTTCTCATAAAGCTTCACCCCGGCCATTTCCAGGGATTCCAGGGAAGTATTATCCGAAATCCGGTCGAAATCAATTTCACATTCGATTCCGCTCAGTTTCAGTTCCTTGATATGGGGCAGTGCAAATATACCCGAAATATCCTCATAGGTGACCATCCCGCTCAGATTCACCGATTCCAGGGAGGAAACAGCTTCGATAAAGGCCAGAGATCTGTCCTGATAGGACGTGGTGCAGGTCAGCTTTTTCAGCTGGGTCAGCCCCGACAGGTCAAGGTTCTCCGGAAGATCACAGCTGCGCAGGGTAAGTGTTTCCAGTTCGGTCAAACCGGATAAAAATGCACAGGAACTGAAATTTTTCAGCGTCAGGCTTTTCAGCGCCGTAAGCCCCTCCAGAGACGGCTCCTCGCAGTCATAGGGCTTTTCCAGCTCCAGTTCCTGCAAGCCCGTAAGCGCAGCCACACTATCCATATTTTTCAAATCCCGGCACTCTGTTACCGAGAGCCTTTCCAGCCCCTCCAGCGCCTCTATTCCGTCCAGGCTCAGCAGCTTTCCGTCAGCAAGGCTTAAGCCCTTCAGCCAGGGCATCCGCTTTAAAAAGTCCAGGGATTTCAGATTTTCCGATTCAATAGAGAGCTCCTCCAGATTCTCCATGGAAACAAGTACGGAAAAATCACTTATCCCATCTGCATCTTCCAGAGTGAGGGATTTCAGCTGTTTCAGCGCCGCCACCGCATCCGCATCGCTGAGCTTGCCTGCGTCTATGGTAAGACGCTCCAGATTCGGGAATAGTTCCAGCCCCTGCAGGCTCTCTACCGGACTGCTGATCACCAGCTGGCGTACAGCGGAAGGATCATCCAGGGCCTGCGCCGTCTCTTCCAAGGTGCCGTAGGGAATGGTAAGGCTCTCCAGAGAAAGTCCCTGCAGGCCGCACTGGCTCAGCGCTTCCTTGGTGTCCAGCTTTACCAGCCCCTTAAACAGATACAGGCTCGAATAACCGCTCTCCGTCCCGGAGGGAAAGGTAAGCCATTCCAGTTCGGCATCCGGGTTTTCCAGCGGATTCTCAAAGCCATAACCGATATAGGTATGGTCAATATCCCGCTTATCTGCAATCCACCGAATCCGGGCCAATTCCTGCTCCGTCACGCTGCCTGCATCTTTTCCAAAGGCAACCGTAACCATCTGCTCCAGCATACCGGAGAGCGCAGCCTCATCCTCTGCCGGATCAGCATCATCCACCGCATATGTACTCCAGGCCTCCAGAGACGCCTGCCTCGCATCCCGCTGCGCCGCCTCTCCATCCTGTACCCGATCCTTTACCTGCCAGTATATGAAAAGTCCGATCAGAAGGATACACACTACGCATACCAATACGCTCTTTACGGATTCCCTGGGAGAAGCAGAACTCGGCGGGTTCTCCGGCGGCAACGCCTCCCATTCCGGGATCCGTCTGGTCCCGGTATGTCCCTGATTTGCTTCCTGCCCCGAGTCGATGATATATTCATTGCCGCAATATTCACATTGGACGGTTTTCGCATTCCCGGCGGGCATTTTCAGGGTACTGCCGCAGCCGGGGCATTTTAATTCTTTTATTTTTACGATATCTCCCATCAGCTCAAACCTCTTATTTTTCGTTCAGCCTCTCCCCGCATTCCGGGCAGAATCTCGGAACGCCCTCAATGGCGGCTCCGCACTTCGGACATTGCTTTGCCAATGGGATCCCGCACTCCGGACAGAATTTCCCTCTGATCGGTATCCTGCTTCCGCAGCCGGGGCAGAGCATCTGCTGCTCCTGTCCGGATTTCGGGACTGCCTCCGCCCCCTCCGTTCTGATCTCCCTGCTGATCTCTCCAAATGCAGATCCCATGGTGCTGCCCATGCCAAGCCCCATACCCGTTCCGATTCCTGCGCCCATAAACAATGCGCCGGAAGACCCGGGATTGGAGGCGGCTCCCTCCAGGGCATTGAAAGACCGCTCCTGCCGATAATCGAATCCGATGATATTCATCTCCGCTTTTTTCGCCAGAGCATCCTTTAATTTCTGTACGGAGGGATCCTCCTCCGGGACGCTGATTTCATTGACATAGAAGTTCACCAGCCGGATACCGTACTCTGCCATGACCGGTTCGATTCTTTCTTTCATATACCCGGAAAGCTCGTCAAGATAGGCATTGATTTCCATAATACTGATCTGCTTTTTCAGCAGATAGGAAGAAAGGGAATCCTTGACCTTCGTTACATATAACCCCCTGAAATAATTTACCAGCATGGTTCTGTCAAAGGCCGGCATGGTTCCCACCAGCTTTACCAGAAATCTGGTGCTGTCCTCCACCTGGATACCAAACATACCGTTGGCACGGACCGGCACAAAGATCTGATACCTGGGATCCTGCATCTGGATTGGGGAAGGCGTGCCCCACTTGACATCCAGAGAAACCATCTTATTGACAAACCAAACCTCCGCCGCAAAAGGAGATCTGCAGCCGAAGGGCAGATTGATCACCTTATTCAGGATGGGAATATTCGGCGTTTCCAATGTATACCTTCCGCTTCCAAACACATCCAGCGCTTTTCCATCCTTAAACAGAACCGCTTCCTGTGCCTCATTCACAATCAGCTGTGTCCATGTTCCCAACTCCTCGCTGGGAAACTTCCAGGCAAGCAAATCCGCCTCCCCATTATATTTTACTACATCTACAATCGCCATTCCTGCTCCTCCATCCCTATTCTGCGGAAACGCCCCGGAATTCCCCTCACTGCTGCACATGTACATCCATCTGGGGATAAGGGATCTGCACCCCGGCCCGATCCAGCGTATCTTTTATTCCCTCTGTGAGGCGGTAGCGTCCATCCCAATACTCCTCATTGGTAAACCAGCAGCGCACAATGAGCTGTACCGCACTGTCTCCCAGCGCATCCACGACCACCCGCATATCCCGGTCCTTCAGCACTGCCGGATCCCGGGCGAGCAGCTCCATTATCGCCTCCCTGGCCGTCCGGATATCCGCCTGATAGGATATACCCACCGGAATATCACATCTGCGGTATTTATCCGTGCTCACATTCACAAGACTGCCGTTGGCCAGATTTCCATTGGGCAATACTACGGTACGGTTATCCGCAGTCAGCAGCTTGGTATAAAACATCTGGATCTCCGTCACCGTGCCCTCTCTGCCCTCACTGTCAATGATGTAATCCCCCACAACAAAGGGCTTTAAAATCAGAATCAGCACGCCCCCTGCCAGATTGGACAGGCTCCCCTGCACCGCCAGACCG
>JAGANP010000156.1 GCA_017624175.1 Lachnospiraceae bacterium
ACCGTCCAGAAGATAATCCGATCCTTTTTATCGGATATGCTGTCTGCTATCCGCAGGAGCTGAGCAGTGGCCTCGGGCGTAGTGGCAAACTGACGCTGCAGCATATAGAACGCTTCCTGCACACTTGGCCACACCCGGTCTATGCCGCTTTCAAATTCCTCTTTGGATACCCGCTCCGTATCTCTCACCTGATAATAGGGGACCACATTCACGCTTTCTGACAGGATCTTCAGCGCAATCACTTTCTCTTCCCTGCTCTGCGGAAAAAGCTCGCTGTCGGAGGAAAAAACCGTTGCATACAATTTTCTGTAAAACTCTTCTTTCGGAAGATTCCTATCCGCTATCCGGTTTGCAGCGCCGCTGATAATCTCTTCAAATGCAGTGATCAATCTGCTCTCCTCCTGCCGTTCAATCATTGCAGGATTTTTATCCTCAGTATCTCCTATTTCCTCTGCGTACTCCAAAATCATCCTTAATGCTTCTTCCGGTTCATCTGCCTTTTCAAAAAAATCCGTATACAACCCAAAATAAACATCCGTTGCATTTCCTTTTGCAGTCATCAATCTATTAAGCAGAATTTCCCTGTTCATATGCTCATGCCCCCACTTCGTAATTTACTGATTTTTCCATTGCAGCCGCTTTTAATGCCTTTGGCGCCAAAACCGGTTCTTCGGTGACCAGCATGTTTTTCGTCGGAATCTTGGAGGATTTCAACAGCAAAACAGGTTTCTCCACATTGTCATAGGAGACAGACTTTAAGATATTATCCACCGTCACATTCTGCAGCTTTCCATCATCTAATTTTACATCCAGATTCTGATCCCGCTTAAGCCGTACGCTGTTTTCTTCATCACTCATCGACCGCAGACGGGCATCCAGCTCCGCAGCATTCATCCGCAGGCCGTATTCATGGATAATGCTTCTGAGTGCAGCCTTTTCATCCTCACCGGCACGAATCTGTCTGGCATAGCGGATCCCCGCATCTGTCAGGGAATACAGGTGATACTTGCCGGATCTGCTTATCGTAATAAGCTCCAGATCGGCAATTTTCTTCATGATCTCCGTAAGTGTGGAGGCATGATTCAATCCCAGTTCCTCCGTCAGTTCACCATGGGTCATGACACCTTTGATCTCCAGCAGCTGAAGAATCTCGGGAAGATTCTTTATGGTAGAAATCTTCTTGGTCAACCGCTTTTGCAGCCACATATCCATGCTTTCTTCATATACGGATTTTTCAATGGTCTCCAGCGTACCGATCCATGCGCCGCATCTGACAAGTGCAACCCACAGTCTCTTTTTCACAATGGAATCCGTCCAGAAATTCAGAATATTTCTGCTGATCAGCATCAGTTGCTCCAGTCCCTTTTTGTTTCTGATCTGCCAGTTATGAATCAGTTCCTCCTGCGCCCCGTTTGCATAATCTATGAGCTTTTCATAGTTTTTTGCTGCAAGTTCCTGCGCAATATCAATACCTGACTGCATTTTACCCATTTTCTCCATATCCGATCCTCCTTTACTCTATCCTTGTACTTCTGTCAGAATGTGCTGAATCGGTACCTGCGATACTCCGGCTTCCTTTGACATAACGATCTTCAGCGGCAGCTCTACGGTAAACAGACAACCTGTGCTTGCCCCGCAGGAATAGGCGCATTGGCAGTAACTTCCCATCCGATGTACCTCATTATGCCCCACAATGCTGCAGCCGCCGATAATTTTGGGGCTGTGTGCAACCGCTCCGCAGCAGTCTCCCCAGATCACCCCCGTTCCATAAGGAAAAAGAGTCCCCAGCTGATTCATAAAATCCCTTTCCCCGTGCGAATATGAGGGAACGATAATCAGTGTTGCTCCCAGCTGTCCACAAATCAGATCGCTGTCGAAGCTGTCTATAAACTCTGCGCATATGGAGACGGCGATCCGATGCACTCCATATATATGAATCAGGTAGATTTCCCTGCGTTTTTCCTGTTTGATCCCTTCCATGGAACAGGATCTAAAGTCTATATACGGTGTATATTTCTTCTGTCTGCCGAAAATATATCCATCCCTGTAAATAATGGCAGCGCTGTTGGTCTCCTCATTCCAGTAAGAGGGCATCACAGTAACTAAAGGCGGCTTTTCTCCATTCATAACTGCTTTACTGTATATCTGCCTGACATACAGATTGTAATTGCCTGTACGCTGCTCTGTCTGCTCATTTCCCAGCATCTCCGGCGCAAATACAATATCCACGTTATTGGTGCAGGCAAGTTCCAGTCCTTTTTGCAGCCGGGCATTGATTTCCTCTGCATATCCGGGGCTGTCGATAAACATCTTATTTAACTCATATCTTCCCTCTTTGACGATCCTGTACTCGGGAATAATCAGATCGGCCCTGTCAGATACCGGTATGAATCCGATCTTTAACGTTCCGTCGGCCTTGTCTCCCGCCTCGATTTCCTCATATTCGTACGGAATAAGTATATTATGGACAACACAATTTTTATTCCAGACAAAATAGCTGATATTGCGGAGCTCTCCATTCATCCCGGTAAAGGCATCCCTACTGGCGGCAGGCCTTTCTTCTTCCTCCCCGTTATCAAGGGGCCTGGCGGACCTGAAGATCGGCAGCTTCGGGTTAATCCAGATACCTGTTTCCCTGTAATTATCATTCAGCGCACCGATTTCCACATAGGAAAATGTTCTCAGCGGAATCAATCTATAGATCGACAGCTTCCCCGTCAGTACATCTTCTGTATCCTCATAGGTCAGAACCTGATCCATCCATTTACAGATATGATATGCCTTAAGAATCCTCTCCTGGTCTTCCTCTGCTGTCAGCTCCTTGCAATTTGCCTGCAGCGTTTTCAGAAAAGCATCCGGAGCCGCACTTTGTTCCATGCTTTCTTTCATCTCTCTATAGACACGCTGCCCTACAGCCTCAAAATCAGCCATAGCATGAATGGTTTGAAAAGGTAACTTAAACTCATTTATAAACCGAAGCAATTCTGCCAGTGTGTCCATAAATGAAATCGACTGTTCTTTCGTCATAATTTTGTCCCTTTTGTACAATTATATTAACAGTTTTTTTGAAATAAATCAATATACAGTTCAGTTTCATTTCAATTTTTTATATTGAATTTAGTGTGAACTGTTATATGGTTTTGCAAAATTATTATATTATATATGAGTTGCTATGTAAAGAATAAATTTCTGAAATCCATCCGAATCATCTGCCAGAACTTTCACAAAAGAAAAAATGCTCGAAACCAAAGGTTTCCAGCACTTTCGGGTTGGGCTATTCTTATTCAGAATAACAGCTGATAGGGGAATCGAACCCCTGTTTCCGCCGTGAGAGGGCGGCGTCTTAACCGCTTGACCAATCAGCCATAACTGTTATCTGTATCCTTATGAGAAAAAGCAGCTGATAGGGGAATCGAACCCCTGTTTCCGCCGTGAGAGGGCGGCGTCTTAACCGCTTGACCAATCAGCCACAGCTGCCATTTTCGTGGCACTTGTATACTATAATATATTTCCACGAAAATTGCAACCTTTTTTTTCACATTTAAAATAATTCTACAATTTCATTTCCTTTTTTATGTTTTCAGTCTTTTTTCGGCTGTTCTGCTGCCCACCAGATGATAGTACGCTCTGGAGGTAATCCGGTACACCAGCACATAGCCCACGCCGAACAGCAGATAGGCTGCTGCCGCTACTCCTATCAGCAGCCTCAGATTCTGAAACCCCATCATCATCAGCATCTTATACAGGAACGGGAAAGCAAAGGCAAGATGGATTCCTGCCACAAGCAGGGGCAGGAAAAATACGGTCACCACCTGGCTGTTGATGCTCTTTCGAATTTCCCGGCCGGTCATGCCCACCTTCTGCAGGATTTCAAACCGCCCCTGATCCTCGTAGCCTTCGGAAATCTGCTTGTAGTACATGATCAGTGTGGTGGCTACCACAAAGACCAATCCCAGCATGAGCCCCAGGAAAAACAGGCCACCGTACAGCTGGTAAAAGCTGTAGCGATTCACCGCCACGGACTCTACCGAAAAGCTGATGGGGAAGCCCTGCACCTCCAGGGCACTCAGGGCACCCTGCATCTCATAAAAGATGGTGCTCTGCTCCTCGTCCGCACAGTCCAGGTCAAAGCCATACTGCCACTGATAGTTTAACACCGGATTGCCGTAGGAGTCCAGCAGGTCCGCCATGGGCCGGATAAAGCTTTCCACATCCTCTACGAAGAGATACATGGAAGAAGCGACAGATACCATAGCCACACCATTAACCACAAATTCCGGCACCTTGCGCACCTGCCAGGTCTGACCCGCACCGCCGATCTCCAGAGTGCTCCGCTTAAAACCAGCCCCCCTGGTATACATCAGCAGCTCCCCCTCTCCCAGCTCCTCCTGCGTACCCATGATCCGGTTATAATCGGCCAGCGACACCACGAACACCTGCCATAAATCATCGTAGCCGTCTGTAAAAAGGGGCGCAGTATCCGTGTCCATCTTCAGCACCCCCTCCTGGAGATAGCCCGCAAAGCAGGCCGTTGAATAGTCCAGGACATTCTCCGCCGCCAGATCATGAGCGGCAATTACCTGCTCCATAGCCTCCCGGGCCGGAGCAAAATTTTCCTCCTGCAGCAGCTGCCAGCTTTCCGCACGGTTTTCCGTCATGATATTACGAGGATACCGTGATCTCAGAGTGCCCTCCAAACCGCCGTACAGACACACCGTGGAAACCAGCATGACCAGCACCATGGTACACAGGATGCAGATGGAAGCCAGTCCTGCGCCGTTGCGCTTCATCCGATAGGTCATGGAGGAGACCGACACAAAGTGATTGGTCCGGTAATAATACCGCTTATTTTTCTGCAGCAGCCTGCAAAGCGCCACCGACCCGGCAATAAACAGCAGATAGGTGCCGATGATCACCAGTATGACCGCCACAAAAAACAACAGCAGGGCCGAAATGGGATCCTCAATCGTAACTGCCATATAATAAGCCGCTCCCAGCAGGATCAGCCCGGCCAGAGCCATGACCCAGTTGGCCTTTGGGGGCTGCTCCCCCACCGTCTCGCTGTGCAGCAGTTCTATGGGATCCACCGTCCTGATCTGCCACAGAGTCACCAGCAGAATCAGGGCAAAAATTACCAGATACAGGACCAGAGTGGATTGAATATCCTGTACATTCACCCGCAGCACATAGTCCGCCTTTCCCATCAGGATATAATTCATCAGCAGTTCTGCCAGTTTGGAAAAGAGCAGACCCAGGGCCATGCCGATCACCAGGGTGATCCCTGCCACCATCAGACTTTCCCAGATCAGGATCCGGGCCAGATTCCACCGGTTCATTCCCAGAATACTGTACAGGCCAAATTCCTTTTTCCGCCTGCGGATCAGGAAGGAATGGGTATAAAACAGGAAAATCACCGAGAAGGCGCCGATGACAAAGCGTCCCAGTCCCATCATCACAGCCAGTACATCCCATCCGTATACCGTCTCCAGCATGGTTCCCGTATACAGGTAGCTGACAATATAGAACATCATAATCATTC
>JAGANP010000157.1 GCA_017624175.1 Lachnospiraceae bacterium
AAATACAGCCGCAGGGTCGTATATACCCGCTCGGAATATCTTCCCAACCAGAATAACCGGTTGGTCTGTTCTACTGAGATAATACCCATGTGTCTTTAAATCCTCCTCCCTGAGATGAATTGACGATAAAGGAATCCGGGTTGCGGGAAAACCGGGTCAGGCCGCTCTTCCACACCAGGGGCTCATCCGCCATCAGCACAAAGGCCCGCAGATCCGCCTTTCTCGGCACCATTTCACTGCCCTCCAGAATATCAATATCCAGAAAATCAATGACCTCCTGAGCGATAAATCTTCTGGGCTCTCTCTTTAGCAGCGCAATAAAATCTTCTTTCTGACGGCTGGTCATGCTGCTGCCGAATACCACGCCATAGCCCCCGGCCTCCGCCACATCTTTTAATACCAGGTGGTCAAAATGCTCCAGTACATACTGCATATCCTCCTGGTAGAAAGGCAGATAGGTGGGCGCATTGCTGAGAATCGGCTCTTCTCCCAGATAGTATTTAATCATCTTCGGCACGAAATAATAGATGCCCTTGTCGTCCGCCACACCGTTGCCGGGTGCATTGATCAGCGCCACATTGCCCTTTCGGTACACATCATAGATGTGGGGAATCCCGATCACGGACTCCGGATTGAAATTCATGGGATCCAGATATTCATCGGAGATCCGGCGGTACACAACGCCCACCCGCTCCATCTCTCCGTCATATCGGACATAGTACAGCTTATCGTCCACCACCTTCAGCTCCGAGCCGTTGACCAGATGAGCTCCGGTCTGCTCCGCCAGATAGGAATGCTCAAAATAAGCGGCATTATAGCGTCCCGGCGTCAGAATGACGCAGTGACCCCCCACGTTTACATTGTCCATGGTGCGGCGCAGCAGCCGGGCATAATTCCGGTTGTCCTCCAGATGATTGTCCCGGAAGGTACAGGGGCTGCTTCTGCGGCAAAGCTCCCTGGCGATCATGGGATAGGAGGCGCCGGAGGGCACCCGCAGATTATCCTCCAGAATATACCAGCGCTTATCCTTGCCCTGCACCAGATCAATACCGGAAATATGGGAATAAATATCCTTTACGGGGCTGACGCCCTCGCACTCCGCCATATAGCCGCTGGAGGCAAAGATAAAGTCCTCCGGCACCACATGATCCTTTACGATCTTTTTCTCGCTGTAGATATCCTTCAGGAATAGATTCAGCGCAACCACCCGCTGTTTCAGGCCTCTTTCCAGATAGTCAAACTCCTTTTTTCAATGATGCGGGGTATGGCGTCAAAAGGAAACAGCTGCTCCTTAAAGGTATTATTTTTATAAATACCGAATTTCACCCCGTATCTGGCCAGTAACTCATTTACCGTATCCGTATGTTCCAATAAATCCAAATCATACATCTTGTTGCTCCTCCCCCCTATTAGTAGCCTTTTTTCTGCAATACTTCCCTGATAATTTCCGCCGATCCCTGTATTCCGAAAACGCCGCTGTTGACTGCCAGATCCTTGCCGCTCAGCTCGTTCTTATAGCCCTTGCAGTAGCGCTTGTGGTATTGAATACGGGATTTATCCACGGTGCGGATCATTTTTTCCGCAGTGGACGCCACCATGCCCAGCCGGTTAATGCAGTTGTCGTAGCGCACCTCATAAGGGGCATAGACATATACGCTGAGACGGTGGGCGTAATCCGCCAGAATGCTGTCTGCACAGCGGCCCACCACAATGCAGGATTCCTTTTCGGCCAGGTCCCGGATAATATTCCGCTGGATCATAAAAATCTCATCCTGCATGCTCTGCAGTCCCATGCCCAGAGGATACTGTCTCTTAAAATAGACGGACTGGGCATTTTCTTCCTCCTGACTGATGGTGGATACGGGCAGATTCATCCGTTTTGCAGTCTCCTCCACAATATCCCTGTCATAAAAGGGTATGCCCAGATCCTCGGACAGATGCTGGGCAATGCACCGCCCCATGCTGGCAAACTGCCGGGATATGGTAATCACATATTTTTCCATCTTTTTTGCATCCTTTCTCCATTAACAGGTTCTGCATCAGGCTCTGACAGTCTGTGCTGCAGGACGCCTGCGCCGCTTCTGCATGGTACGTACCACACAGGAAAGTGTGAAATTAATGATAAAATAAAGTAACGCCGCAAATCCGAACAGCACGAAAACATCCGATACGTTTGTGGTGGTCATGCCGTTGTACTGGTATGCCACATTCATGATCTGGCGCACCCGGGCCATCAGCTCGATGACCGCCACATTGGCCAGATAGGAGGAATCCTTGATTGTGGTCACCACCTGGCTCAGCAGGGTGGGCACAATATTCCGGTAGGCCTGGGGCAGTACAATGTAGAGCATAATCTGTACCGTATGAAAGCCCTGGGACCTACACGCCTCAAACTGTCCCTGGGCCACGGAGTTGAGCCCTCCCCGGATGATCTCCGCCAGCACGGAGGAGGTAAACAGGATCAGAGCCACCGCCGCCTTAAACAGCATCCGCACCTCCACCGTGGAAAGTCCGAACATCTTATGCGCCAGGAATTTCGGACAGGGGCAGAATACGACACAGATAAAAATCCAGAGCAGCAGCGGGGTATTCCGAAATACTTCTATGTAAATAATGGCCAGCCACTTGAAGATCCGGCTTATTTTTCCGCTGCAGTAGTTCCTGGCCAGGGCCAGTACGGAGCCGATCAGGATCCCCAGCACCACCGCTGTCACTGCAATCACCAGCGTAAAGGCCAGCCCCTTAAAAATATATTGCAATACGCCGGTATTGGTAATAATTTTCAGACTTCCCTCTAATTCTCTCATCTCTATGCACCACCTTTTCTACGCCTTCGCCGCCGTATTGACACGGGCATCCCGTTTTTTCAGGGAATTTTCCCAGGTACTGGCCAGGGTGGACAGCGGGAAGCATACAATGAAAAACAGCACGCCGCTGATGATATAGGCGGGAGCATAGGCGCCGCCCGTACTGGCTCCTGTCACAAAATTATAGGTCACAGAGATCAGATCCGCACCGCCCACAATATACAGGCAGGAGGTGTTTTTGATCAGATTCACCACCTGATTGACCATGGGCGGCAATATGATCTTGATGCTCTGGGGAAGGATGATGTAATACATCCGCTGGAGATAGCCAAACCCCTGGGCCTGGGCGGCTTCAAACTGTCCCCTGGGCACGGATTCGATACCCGCCCGGATCACCTCCGCCATATAGGCGCCGGTATAAATGCCCAGGGCCAGGATACCCGTAGGAATAATGCCGATGCTGTGTCCCGAAAAGGCCAGCGCATAATAGAAAAAGCACATCTGCAGCAGCAGCGGGGTATTCTGAATCAGTTCCACATAGATCCGGGCCAGAGCACGCAGCGCCTTTTTGCCGCTGGTGGCCATCAGGCCCCCGATAATCCCCAGCAGCAATGCCATGAGCAGCGCAAACACCGCCGTTTTTACGGTATTGCCCAGCCCCAGCAGAAAGGTACTGCGAAAGGTCCATATTTTTTGCCATGCATCTGCCGAAAAAATTCCTGCCATACTATCCCTCTTTTCCTGATCCGGCAGTACTCCTCCGGATGATTTTCGCTGCGCACATCCCGGACGGGATGGTCATCTCCCCCGGGATCTGCACAGCTTTACCAAAAAGGCTGCCCAGCCCTTTTTGATCAGACCGGGCAGTCTCTTTACGCCTTAGTTCAGGCCATAAGTATCAATAAAGCCGTCAATCGTACCGTCATTTAACCAGGTATTTACCAGCTCATCACACAGAGCGGAGAAATCAGAGCCCTTTCTGGTGGCAATGCCATATTCCTGGGGGGAGAACTTCTCTTCAATATAAGAGCGGCCCTCGGTCTTATAGATTGCCAGGATGGACTTATCCACACAGAAGGCATCCACTTCGCCGGCGCTCAGAGCGGTGGAGATTGCCGGATAGTCCTCATACTGCTGATAGGAGACTCCGGTGGTCCAGGTTGCCGCATCAAAGGTATCCTTATCATATCCTGTCCCGTCAATCAGGCCTGCCTCGATCATGGCTGCGGTCAGCGCCCTTGCGGAGGTGGAACCGGAGGATACGCCCACCTTTTTATCTACCAGACCCTCCAGGGAGGTGATACCGGAGGCATCCTCCACCAGAACGGTTACTGCATCGGTATAGTAGGGGGTAGTAAAGTCCCAGCTTTCCTTTCTCTCATCGGTGATGGTAAAGGTAGCCAGCACACAGTCGATGTCGCCGGAATCCAGCAGCTCGGTACGGGTGGCTGCGGTTACGGTGGTAAACTCCACCTCTACGCCCAGATATTCTGCGATCTTTCTCGCAATATCAATCTCCATACCGGAGTACTCACCGGTCAGGGTATCCTGCAGGCCAAAGCCGGGCACGGCATTTTTAACGCCCACATACAGCACGCCTCTGTCAATGATTGCCTGGGTGTCCGCACCGAATTCGATTTCGACAGAAGCTTCTGCAGAACCTTCCTCGGTTGCCTCGCTGCTGCTCTCTTCCGTGCTGCTTTCCTCCGCACTGCTGCTCTCCTCGGTGATACCGGTCCCGGCATCCGATCCTGTCGTCGGCTCCTCCCCGGCACCGCAGCCGGTTACCATCGCTATGGTCATCAGACCCGCTAACAATAATGCCAGTTTCTTTTTCATAACCTCTCCTCTTTTCTGCCCGCCTATATACCTGCCACCACATGGAGATCCGCCGTTCGGAAGCCCGAATTTCGATCTCGCCCGTGATACCTTTTCCTCCGGCATATGTAGGCAGAGCACTCATATACCGGAATCTATCTTAAAACACGACAGAGGGTACACCCTTATGTATGCCTGCACCGGAAGTCTGACGAAGAGCTTCCCTGCTGCCATGCTCCAAGCAAATAAGATTTGCGCTCCGCAGCATCCCGCCGGAAAGCTGCAGAAGCCGCTGCGGATATTTACCGGATAATCTTTCCCAGAAACTGCTTTACCCGATCGTTTTCCGGGTTTTCAAAGAAATGCTCCGGCGCACCCTCCTCAATGATCTGACCGTCCGCCATAAAGACGATCCGGTCCGCCACCTGACGGGCAAAGCCCATTTCATGGGTCACCACCACCATGGTGATGTTTTCCTTGGCCAGCCGGATCATTACATCCAGTACCTCCTGGATCGTCTCCGGATCCAGCGCCGATGTGGGCTCGTCAAACAGAATGATCTTAGTCTGAGCGCATAGAGCTCTGGCAATGGCAATACGCTGCTGCTGTCCGCCGGACAATGTGGTGGGGTACACATGGGCCTTATCCCGCAGTCCCACCACATCCAGATAATGATAGGCCAGCTCCTCCGCCTCCGCCTTGCTCCTGTGATAAAGCTTCATGGGAGCCAGCGTCAGGTTTTTCAGTACGGTCATATGGGGATACAGATTAAACTGCTGGAATACCATGGAAGTCGTTGCCCGGATCAGATGTACCTTATTTTTATGGGTAAGCTCCTTTCCATCCAAATAGACCTTGCCGCTGGTGGGCTCCTCCAGGAAGTTCATGCACCGCACCGTGGTGGATTTGCCGGAACCGGAGGGGCCGATAATCACCAGCTTCTCCCCCTCCGCCACCTCCAGATTTACATCCTTCAGTACATGCAGATCTCCGAAATATTTATTGACATGCTCCAGCTTAATCATTGCCATATTGTTCGTCCTCCCATAAAAAAACCGGACCTGGTGCCCTGTAAAGCGCCATTGCCCGGTTTTATATGCTATGAAAAAAGGCACTTTGGATCTGTTCCAAAGCGCCTTTGCTGTCTATGCTTGAGATTGTATACCATTATACAATCTTTATCAACAGGTAAATTGCTTTTATTTTCATGCAATGTTGCCATATACCCTTATTAGAATAAATCCGTTGCCGGATTTCACAGATGGATTTCTGCAGAAATAAGATCAGCCCCCGGAGGGGGAGCCGGTGGCCTATATCATGGTCATGGATCTGGCGGAAAAGGTAAACAATGCCTACCGGATTCTGACTGCCCGGGAAGACGCCTCCCGGTATAAGATCCTGTGCTACGCTTCCCAGGACTACCCGGACTGTGCTTACCTGAAAATCTATCATAAGGATGCCACCAAGCTGAAAACCCTGGAACAGCTGAAAGCGCTCACCGGCTATCAGCAGACCCACACCTTCGGCACCGTCCCCGGCATGTATGACGAGCTGGTGGACGGAATCACCGCCGATGATGTGGTAAAACTGCTGAAAAAGCGCTATGAGGTACCCTACTGAATCATCGGCTCCACGGTGGCCGTGGGTTCCGGAGTGGCTTCGGTTACGGTATCGGTATTCGTGTCCGAATTGCCGGGCACCAGTTCCGCAAAGGAGTAAGTCACATCCTTATATTCGCTGTCAACGGAAATGGTATAGCTGCGGGTCTCATAGCCGCTGCGGCGCAGGGTAATGATATGACTGCCGGAGCTCTTGGCAAAGCTCATGGGCACAATCCCCACATAATTGCCGTCCACATAGACCTCAGCGCCCTCCGGTGCATCCACAAACACCTTATATTGCGCCAGCTTTTCCTGTTCCTCCTGCTCTGCATTCTCCTCAGCCGCATCGTTGGCATCCAATGTAATATCCAGACCTCCCGAGGGCTGCGCCACCTTAATATAGGTGGTGATCGTCTGATAGCCGGAGGCCCTGACAATCAGCTGATGGATTCCGTATTCCAGGCTGACAGGCCCGGAGGGGTCTGCCTTTTCCCCATCAATGTACAGGGACGCACTGGAGGGAGTTAAGGAGAACAGCACCGTGCCGTACTGGATCTCCGGCACCTCCAGATCCCCGATATCCAGCGTGGTCTCCTCCCCCCGCCGGATCGTCACCTCCTTGGTGCCGCCCCCGCCGTTTTTGCTGATCTGTATCTGGTAGCTGCCCTCCGATACCGTCAGCAGCATGTCCGACTCGATCCTGCGTATACTGGACTGGCCGACCTCTATAAAACCGCCGATAAAATTCTCGTCGTTCTGCAGCCGCAGATAACCGTGACCCTGTTCCACATTGACACTGAGGACGCTGCTGCCGATTCCTTTCAGCGTCAGCACATCCGCCGGATTCAGATCCATTGCCTCGATCCGCATGCCCTGGGACAGATAGATGGTATCCCCTGTCAGCTTGTACACATTATCCCCGATGGTGACCTCCCGTCGCTGCAGATCTATCTCGTAACGGGAAACGGATTCATTCACCCAGGCGGAGGCGCTCAGCTGCAGGGTATTCAGTCTCTTTTTGGACCGCAAAAAGGTCACATCCACAATATCTCCCGGCTGGAGCTGCTCCAGGGATACGGCTTCCCCGTATTTGTCATACAGGGTACTGGTACCATCCACCGACAGGGTGTAGGTGCGGCCCAGATCCAGATTCAGCAGCTTCACCGTACCCTCCCGGCTGTCCTTTTCCACCAGCACCGCCGTGTCCGCCGAATCATAGCTGTTTGGACCGGCCACCACAAATCCCGTGCCCGGCTGCTCCTGCGAGACTGCCGGGGCGGAGGTTTCCGCCCCGCCGGCAGACTGCTGCCCGCAGGCGGTGAGAATCCCCATCACCCCTGCCAGCATCAATATCCCTTTGATTCGCTTCTTTTGTCCCTTACTCATGCTTTTCCTTTCCATGCATATCTGAAGTTCGGAAACCCGCACTTCGATCTTGCGCTTACAACACTGCTCTAATCCATAACGCTCTGCAGCACCGTCTCCTACAGCCGGAAAACCGTCTCCAGAAAGAGCTTTTTATCCTGCTCCTGGGCCAGCAGCTTATCCAGCTTCTCCTGGTTGCGCTGGGGAATCCAGGCTTTGCCGGAATTGTAGTAGAAGTTTACGATCTTCCAAAACTTTTCCGGGTAGGCCAACCGATAATACAGATCAATATACGCATAAGCGCTGATGGGCTGTGTCCGGTCATATGCGGCCAGCAGCTCCTTTCCCAGAGATACCGGCCAGCCGGTTTTCTCCAGAAGCTTGCGCATCAGCAGATACAGATCCCGGATCTGTCTGTCCCTGAGACATTTTTCAAAATTGACGATGTACATGCCCTGTTCCCCGCGCAGGATATTGTGATACTGGTAATCCCCATGGCAGTAGGCATATTCCTCCTGATCTCCGGGCATGTTTTCCTCGTAGGACCGCCAGCCCTCCGTCACCTCCCGGGCCTGCTCCATAAAATAGTCAAAGCATCCCAGCAAGCTGTATTCAAAGGCGGTTTTCTGGCTTTTTTTCCGCAGGAACCGCTGCACCTTGATAAATTCCCGATTGTGCTTTTCATACTCCTGCAGCGGGGAAAACCGGGGCAGTACCGGACAGTCCTCCCGGGGTTCCAGCACCATGCTCTGGTGCAGCCTGGCCAGCGTCCTTACCGCCTCCTGGCACTCCCCCCGGTCAAAGATATTGCATTCCCGGCCCTCAGCACAGGTCTTCAGGATATAAGCCGTCCCGTCATTTTCCCTGACGCACAATGCGCCGTCCCGGGTGGGAATCAGCTCCTCGGCAGATACCCTGCCCAACTCCCTGATCTGGGACAGCAGCCTGCCCAGCAGCACCAGCTTTGCCTCATTGCCCTCATACTCCTTAAATACCAGCAATCCCTTATCTGTATCACACAGGATTACCCCCCGGCCTTTCCTTGTACGGAGGATCTCCACATCATATTGCTCCAGCAAAGCTACTGCTCTATCGTTCACGTTCCATACCTCCCATAAGATATGCAGATATTAAAGCTCCGGCGCACCTCTGCCCCGGCCCTATCCTATCTTATGAGAACCGTTAAGAACTTATGTTATTTTCATAAAAATCTCAAGCAGCTTTTCCCGGGTGTTGTCCCCCGGCACCTCCAGCACATGGGCCAGCATCTGCTGCAGCATCTCGCCCAGCTCCGGCCCGGGCTTCATCCCGGCGTCAATCAGGTCCCGGCCCGTCACTGCCAGACTTTTCAGGGACACGCATTGTTTCTCTGCCAGAACCTGCTGATAACAGCTCTCCCATGCGTCCACCAGTTCCAGCTTCTCCTGCCGCCGGTAATCGCTCTGGGCCAGAATATCCGCCCGCTTTACTATCAGAAGCTTGGGAAAGATATCCTCTCCGATGCGGTTGACGGCCCGCCGCACAATCACCGGTGTGGGCGTCACATCATTGCCGTAATCGTGAAATTCCACCAGGCGGCGTACAGTGACAATCGTGTCATTATCAAATCTCAGCCGCCGCAGAATCTCCCTTGCCATCTCGGCGCTCACCGCCGGGTGCCCATGAAAATGGGAGATCCCCTCTTCATCCGTCTCCCATGTCCGGGGCTTGCCGATATCGTGCAGCAGCATGGCCAGCCGCAGATCCTTTTCCGGAGGCACCCCGCCCAGGCTGTGCAGGATATGTTCTCCCACATTGTAGCAGTGATGGGGATGGTGCTGCGGAGTTTCCATACAGCGATCCAGCTCCGGCAGGATCACCGCAGTGACACCCATGTCATATGCCTGCCGCAGATAGTCGGGATGGGGCGAAACCAGCAGCTTTACCAGCTCCGTCTGAATCCGCTCCGCATTGATGGCACAGAGACTGGGAGCCAGCTCCCGAATCGCCCGGCGGGTACCCTCCTCTATGGCATACCCCAGCTGGGCGGAAAATCGGATGGCCCGCAGAATCCTGAGGGCATCCTCCGTAAAACGCTCTCTGGCGCATCCTACACAGCGGATCAGTCCCCTCTGTATATCTCCCATACCGTCAAAGGCATCCACCAGCCCCGCCTCTTCATTGTAGGCCATGGCATTGATGGTAAAATCCCGGCGGCGCAGATCCTCCACCAGCTGGGACGTAAAGAGCACCTCCCGGGGATGCCGGTGATCCTCGTACTCTCCGTCAATCCGGTAGGTAGTTACCTCAAAGCCCTCCCTGTCCAGCATTACCGTAACTGTGCCATGGGCAATACCCGTATCCACAGTCCGTCGGAACAGCGCTTTTACCTGCTCCGGCCTGGCAGAGGTGGTGATATCCCAGTCACTGGGCTCCCGGCCCAGGATACTGTCCCGGATACAGCCCCCCACTGCATAGGCCTCATAGCCCGCTGCTGTGATACTGTCTATAATATATTTCACTTTTTCCGGCAGTTGTATCCGCATACTTACCTCACTATACATAACCGGAGTTCGGCTCTCCCGAACGCCAGCCACACCTATTATACTGTATTAATCCGTTGTTCCGCTTCATACATCAGTTCATAAACTCTCTGATTACCTGCACAATACCGTCCTCATCATTACTGGCCGTAATGTAATCCGCTGCCTCCTTTACCGCAGGCTGGGCATTGGCCATGGCCACTCCCACCCCCGCATAACGGATCATGGAAATGTCGTTAAAACCGTCGCCGCAGCAGATCGTATGAGTCCTGTCCATCCCGATCATGGGCAGAACCTTGTCCAGCGAACTGGCCTTATCCACATTCCGAGGCATGATCTCCACAAAGAAAGGCTCTGACCGGTATATGCTGGCCACCTGGCTGTACCGCTCCTGCAGTTCTTTCTCATAGACCTCCGCCTGCTCCCCCGGCGCCGTCAGCAGACATTTCTGAATCTCAAAATCCACAAATTCCAGGAAATTCTCCTCCACCCGAATAGGCAGGCCGTTTATCCTGGCTTCCAGCCGGATATATTCATCCGGCTCAAAGGCTGAGATCACCGTATCTGCCAGATAGGTAATCATGCCCATTTTATGCTCCTTTGCATACCGGTATAATCCCGGCAGCAGATTCAGGGGTAAGGTCCTCTGATAGATCACTTCCCCGGTACGGCACTCCACGATCCTGGCACCGTTAAAGGACAGCAGATAGCCCCCATAACGGGCCAGCTCCAGCTCCTCCTCATACCGGCGCATCCCCGGCGTAGGTCTCCCGGAAGCCAGCATAACCTTATGGCCCCGCTCTATTGCCTCCCAGATCGCCTGCCGGGTGGCCCCGGTAATCTCTTTCCGGGAATTGGTCAGGGTGCCGTCTATATCCAGCACCAATACTTTTTTCTCCATATTAACCCCCTGCATATCGCAAGCCCCGCTTGCGATACTGCCCAAATAGAAACGTGAAAAATCCCTGATTTTTCACAAATTCCCCTGCATATCGCAAACCTCTTAAAAGTGATATCAGCGACAGAGGATAATGCCTGCTGCCGCTGATCCCATTGTCATCCTGACGGATATATCTTCCAAGAATCCTTTCTTGCCGGATCGAATCACTTTCTGCTATTTCCGATTACTTATTCCGCATTTTCCTGAGAATCCTCTGCAGATTCCTCCTGGGTCCCGGCGTCTTCTGCGGATGCATCAGCAGACGTATCTGCCGCTGCTGATTCCTCCTCTGCCGCAGCCGCAGCTTCCGCTGCAGCGGCCTCCACTTTCAGATAGTTCAGATTCCCCTTGGGATCCTCCACCGTTACGCCCTCTACAATGGCGTCCAGATAATCGGACATGGTCTGGCTTAACAGCAGATCATAAATCTCCATCTTCCAGGCAGGATCATTGGTGCCCAGATAGTAGAATACATAGTGGTAGCCGTTATCATCCGTGAATGCGGCGGTATCTCAGGCCTGGCGGCTGGTATCTGCCATCCATGCATTCATATCCTCACTCATGCTGTCAGTCTCTACGCCCTCGTACAGACCCTCTTCCACGCCGTTTTCATCATACTTGCTGCACAGTTCGATGAAGCTCTCTTCCGTAGCTTCGCCGTTTTGCCACTCCTCCAGAATGCTCTGGGCGTCCCCGGTCTGGGTCACAATAGCACGCAGATCCACTGTGGGGGTCTCATCCCGGTATCTCTGATCAAAGCCCACCACCAGATAGCGGTTGTTCGTGGTATCCTCCACCACGGTGGTGTCGCCCTGTACTCTGGTCTCGTCAAACAGCCATTCCCGGATCAGCGAATTCACGGAACTGCTGCGCTGCCCCTCATAGGCATCGCCGTCTGTCAGAATCGCATCCTCTGCCGCATCCGCCGCTTCTCTGGCATCGGCCATTGCCCCGGCAATCTCTTCCTCCGTGGGCTCATAAGCCGCTTCGTTGCCGTCTTCATCCACCGCAGTGCTGCCGTCCGGCGCAGTGGTGGGCAGTTCTGCTTCTACAATGGTCATATGGTAATTCACCAGATCGTAGCTCTGCTTATTTTCCTCATAATAGCTGACTACCTCTTCCTCCGAGGGGCCGGAAGCCTCTGCCACCTGTTCATAATAAGCCGTGGTCAGGATTCCCTCCCGGATCACGTCCTCCAGGCGGGACTGTGTTGCATAGCTGCCGAATACGCTCTTTAAATACTTGTTCAGTGTTGTGCCGTTTTCGCTGGCCCGATCCCTGAGATCCTCCATGGTCTGGGCATACTCCTCATCCGTATCATAGGTAAAGCCCGCCGCCAGAGCTTCCGCTTTCATGGCCTTAGTGCTCTGGATATTGCCCACAGCCAGCTGTTCAAAGTAATCCTTAAACGTCAGATCCGTAGAATACATCTGATCGTCAATGGTACTGGTATCCATGCCCATCATGGACAGGTAATAGCTGTTCTGGCTGATGAAGCTGCTTCTGGCCATGGCGTAATTGTAATCAAATTCCACCTTGGTGACCTTCTCTCCGCCCACGGTGATATATGTGCCGTTTACCGCTATAAAGTTGCGGATGGGGAAAGAGAGCACAAAGGCAGCCACGATTACCACGATTGCCACACCGAGCACGGTGCCCCGTCTCTTCTGCGCCTTTTCCTTTTTCTCCTGCTCCTGATAAGCCTGCATCTTGCGGTCATATTTGGTCATGACCTTGTCTTCCTGCTTAGGAGTTTCTTTCTGATTGTTCTTATTTGACATTTCTCTATCCTTCTTTCCTGATTAAATTGCTTTTTCCAGCTTCTCTGCCAGCTGCCGGATACAACCCTCGTCAAAGGGACAGGTCAGGCCCACAGCCGGGATCATATTTGTAAAGAAATCGCTGGCAGACAGCCTGCAGAGCTTTAGATAGGAAGCCCAGGCTTCTCCGAAATTCTCATCCTTCCAGATCTTATACTGCAGGGCACAGGTCTGGGCCAGGCAGTAATCAATATAGTACAGCGGCGAATTGTAGATATGCAGCTGCTTCTGCCAGAAAGCGCCCTTGCTGAAATAGGGATTGTCCTCATAGTCCATATGAGGCCTGTATTCCGCCTCCAGCTTCAGCCACGCTGCGTTACGCTCCGCCGGGGTCATTTCCGGGTGCTCATAGACGATGTGCTGGAACTCATCCACCATACAGCCATAGGGGATAAAAATGGCGGAATCCTCCAGATGCATGTCAATATAATCCTGCTTTCTGTCGCCGAAGAACAGCTCCATCCAGTTCTCCGTAATAAACTCCATGGACATGGAGTGGATCTCCGCCGTCTCCATGCCGATCTCTGCGTGCTCCCGGATGGGATCCTGCCCGGACAGATAGCCCTGAAAGGCATGTCCGCACTCATGGGTAATCACATCCACATCCGCACTGGTGCCGTTGAAATTGGCAAAGACAAAGGGGGACTGATAGTCCGGCATATAAGTCATATAGCCGCCTGCCCGCTTATTCTTCCGGCCCAGCACATCAAACAGCTGGTTGTCCAGCATAAAGTCAAAGAACTCTCCCGTTTCCGGGGACAGCTCATGATACATCTTCTGTCCTGCCTGCAGGATCTCCTCCGGCGTACCGATGGGCGCCGGATTGCCCTGGAGGAAGTATACAGACTCATCAATATAGCTTAATTTATCCAGACCCAGGCGCTGTCTGCGGCGTTCGTGAAGCTTTTCCGTGAAAGGCACAAAGTATTCCTTGATCTGCCGGCGGAAGCTCTCCACCTCTTTCTGTCCATAGCAGTTGCGGCCCATGCGGTAATAGCCCAGCTCCAGGTAATTCTCATAGCCCATGGCTTTCGCCTGAGCCGTGCGGTTTTTCACCAGTTTGTCATAGATGGTATCCAGCTGCTCCTGGTGTTCCAGGAAGAAATCACTCATCTTCTGCCAGGCCTGCCTGCGGATCTCCCTGTCGGGATTTACCAGGTAGGGACGCAGCAGGGACAGGTTCAGTTCCTTACCGTCAAAGGGAATCTTGGCGGATGCAATCAGCTTATCGTACTCTGTGGTCAGCGCATTTTCCTCCTGGCACAGGGCGAT
This sequence comes from Lachnospiraceae bacterium, assembly GCA_017624175.1. Classification (GTDB taxonomy): domain Bacteria; phylum Bacillota; class Clostridia; order Lachnospirales; family Lachnospiraceae; genus Acetatifactor. The sequence goes on from JAGANP010000157.1 coordinate 14,146, forward strand.
AACCCTTTCGTCAAAGGCTTTCATCGCTACTTCCATATTTTTGAAAGCTACCGGACCGATCTTGCTCTCCAGATATTCCCGGTACGGGGATTCGTACAGCTTCTGGGTATATTCCAGCACCTGGTTCTGAAACACAGGAATCATCTCGTCATAATAGTCCTGTTCTTTTTCATAGAATTCGTCCACCGTATTGCCGTCATGGCGGATACTGGCGATGGTCATCAGCGTCTGTACATGATCCGTCAGCTTATAGTATCGCTGATGCACGGCAAACTGCTCCTCACCGCTCCCTGCCTCCTCCAGCTCCCGGATCAGACCGGCCAGTTCTTTGCCCACCTGGTCGAAATCCACCCGTTCGTAAGGCATATCGCTGAATTTCATATATTTTCTCCTCTCATTGCCCGCAGATCAGAATGCGGGCTACTCTAACATAACATCATACCTTCTTTTGGGCGAAAAGTAAACCTTTTCACAGAAAATTCATGGATAAAAAACGGAGCCAGCGCTCTGTTTGCACTGGTTCCGTCTTCCTTACGGACTATCTGTATTCTAGCAGTTAACGGTCATATGCTCCGACTGGGGAATCACCACCGTATCCCGGCCCTCCACACGGATTTCTGCGCCCTCGGCAGATACCGCCTGCACATTGACCAGACGAACCGTGTAGGGCTTCTCCGCATCCACATCCAGTGTGACGGCACCGGCATGGCGGGAAGCTTTGATGGTCAGCGCCACCTGGTTGTCCATACCATAGATGGACTTTTCTGCGCTGGCTCCGTTATGCAGCTCATAGATCCGCAGCTCCGCACCGTCTGCGTAGTCATAATCCGGCCTGTCGTCATGGGCGCCCAGAGCGATGATGGAGCCCTCCTTCACCATCATGGGCAGACTCAGATAATCATACTTCCCGGTATACCACTTGCCGCCCTCCTGTACCTCGCCGGTCAGGAAGTCCGTCCAGGTGCCTTCCGGCAGATAGTACTCGCCAATACCCTCTTCATTGAAGATCGGCGCAATCAGCAGACTGTCGCCCAGCATATACTGTTTATCCAGATAGCTGCAGTTCTTATCTGCGGTATATTCCAGTACCATACTGCGCATGGTGGGGATACCGGTTTTATTGGTATAGATGGCCGTCTCATACAGATAGGGCATCAGGCGGGCTTTCTGTCTGGTAAAGAAGCGGCATACGTCCACGGCCTCCTCGTCATATACCCAGGGCACCCGGTAGGAGGTGCTGCCATGGAGACGGCTGTGGGAGGACAGCAGGCCGAAAGCCACCCATCTCTTATACACATCCGGCGTAGAAGTATGCTCAAAGCCGCCGATATCATGCGCCCAGAAGCCAAAGCCGCTCATCAGCAGGCTCAGGCCGCCCC
>JAGANP010000019.1 GCA_017624175.1 Lachnospiraceae bacterium
AGTCCCCGTTTTCATAATATCTGCCCAGCGGAAACAGGCGGCAGATCCCCGGCCTGCTGTCATGGATACTGCAGCGTCCCTCCCCGTTTAAGAAAAAACAGGCATCGCTGCCGGGCTGCATCTGCAGATGGGGCAGGATAATGCCGTCCACCACCCCCAGAGCCAGTGCCCCCTCCTCCATCAGCTGTGGCGCCGTCTTCTGCAGCCGCCCGCTGATGCGGTGTACATCCAGGGGATCCAGGATAATGGTATCCCCCATTCCCCGGCAGCAGGCCGAGCATCCCGCACAATCCTGACAGCCCAGCCGGGCCATATCCTCTTCCTCATATAATTTTCCGTCGGAGATCTCCGACAGCTCCACATATCGTTTCATAATAATTGATCCCCCAAACAATACTACAGCAGCTCCCGGTATTTTCCCGGGGATACACCGAAGGCTTTCTTAAAATTCCGCAGAAAGGAGGAATAGTCCGAAAACCCGGCATTCTGCCACACCTCCGTCAAATTTTTCCCCCGGGCGATCTCTTCCCTTGCCCGGATCAGGCGCTTGTTCAGCACAAAATTATGGACCGTTACCCCTGTCTGTTCCTTGAATTTCCGCAGAAAATAATATTTGCTCATATGGACATGATCTGCCAGATCCTCCACCGTGATGGCCTGACGGATATGCTGCTCGATATACTCGGCCACCTGCTCCACCATGGGATGAAACACCATATCCTCCTGGGAAAAGCCGTATTCCTGCCTGCCGCACAGGGTATTCAGATAGACAAAAAACAGCGTCAGATAGCCCCGATCCAGCACCTGCTTGGCCGCCGGTTCCGATACGTCCGGCAGTTCCTCCATGGCCAGCTTCAGCAGATATCCCCGCAGCATCTCCTCATAATAGATCGGAAAATGGTAGGCGCAGGAATGCCCCTCCCGGAAGCAGGCGCTCAGATCCATTTCCTCTCCCGACAGCTCCCGCAGCATCTCCCGGGTCACCCAGACGATAATCCGCCGGGAGGAATCATGCTTTTTCTCGATAAAATGATACTTATGCATCACATTACAGTCAATCAGCAGGAAATCCCCTTTTTTCATATGATAGGTCTGATTCTCCAGCATGGAGGAGTACTCCCCCTCCAGCACATAAATGATCTCATAAAAGCTGTGGCAGTGAAAGGCGGCGGCCCCCAACGGCGCCCCCTGCTTTTCATAGACCTCATAGCCCTCCTGAATCATATACTGGCGTTCCTCTGCGGCCTCCAGCCGGTGCAGTCTGGTCTCTCTCATACCGTTTCTCCGTAATTGTTGCTTTTTTCTTATCATAGAGCAATTTTTACACTTTTTCAAGCAATATATAGTCTGTTCTTACAGATTTTTATCCGCTAAAATAAGAGTAATCAACCAAACTGTGGTTACACTAAAAGAAATTGCAGCGATGCAGAGCCCATTTGCGGAATCGTCTCCGGGAGGCTCTGCATCGTTACAGGATATCATAACAGGAGGGATACATTTATGCAGATGACATTGCGCTGGTACGGCAGCAAGTACGACACCGTAACCTTAAAACAGATCCGTCAGATTCCCGGCGTGACCGGAGTAATCTCCACGCTGTACGGCACCGCCCCCGGCGAGGCCTGGGAGCTGGAGGACATCCTGGCGCTGAAAAAGGAGATCGAGGATGCCGGGCTTGAACTGGCAGGCATCGAGAGCGTGAATATCCACGACGCCATCAAGGTAGGCACCCCCGACAGGGAGCAGTATATTGAGAACTATATCACCACCCTGGAGCGCCTGGGACAGGCCGGAATCCATATGGTATGCTACAATTTCATGCCCGTCTTTGACTGGACCCGCACGGAGCTGGCCCGCATGCGCCCCGACGGCTCCACAGTACTGGCCTACACCCAGGAGGCGGTGGACGCCCTGGATCCGGAGAAGATGTTTGCATCCATCGCCGGGGACACCAACGGCACCGTCATGCCTGGCTGGGAGCCCGAGCGTATGGCCCGCATCAAGGATCTCTTTGCCATGTACAAGGATGTGGATGACGAGAAGCTTTTTGCCAATCTGAAATACTTTCTGGAGCGCATTATGCCCGTCTGCGATCAATATGACATCAATATGGCGATCCATCCAGACGATCCCGCCTGGAGCGTATTCGGCCTGCCCCGGATCATCATCAACAAGGCCAATATCCTGCGGATGATGCAGATGGTGGACAATCCGCACAACGGCGTGACCTTCTGCTCCGGCTCCTACGGCACCAATCTGGAGAACGACCTGCCGGATATGATCCGTTCCCTGAAAGGCCGCATCCACTTCGCCCATGTACGGAACCTGAAATTTAACTCCCCCACGGATTTCGAGGAGTCTGCTCATCTGTCCAGCGACGGTACCTTCGATATGTATGAGATCATGCTGGCGCTGTATGATATCGGCTTCGACGGCCCGATCCGCCCCGACCACGGACGCATGATCTGGGACGAGGTGGCCATGCCCGGTTACGGCCTGTATGACAGAGCCCTGGGCGCTACCTACTTAAACGGCCTGTGGGAGGCCATCGAAAAACAGCACAGAAAATAACTGCCGGGCAACAAGACGCAGCGGTCAAATGATAGGAGAATACAAAAATATGGAACTGACAAGAAAAAGTATACAGGAGCAGCGGGAGGCTTTCTTACAGGCCGGTTACCGTCTGCCGGAATTTGATTATGCAAAAGTAAAGGCCGCCACAGATGCGGCCCCGACCTGGATTCACTTCGGCGCCGGCAACATCTTCCGGGCGTTTCCCTGCAATGTGCTGCAGAACCTGTTAAATGAAGGTGCGGTAAACACCGGTCTCATCGCCGTGGAGGGCTTTGATTACGAGATCATCGAGAAAATGTACTGGCCCCACGACAATCTGTCGATCCTGGCTACGCTGAAAGCGGATCATACCGTGGAAAAGACCATTGTGGGCAGCATCACCGAATCCCTGATACTGGACAGCGCCAACCGGCCTCAGTACGACAGGCTGAAGCAGATCTTTGCGGCCCCCTCCCTGCAGATGGCCAGCTTTACCATCACGGAAAAGGGATATGCCCTGACAGACGCCCGGGGAAATGTGCTCCCCGCCATTGCGTCTGACTATGCCAAGGGATCCGAGGCGCCGGACAGCTATCTGGGGAAGGTAGTGTCCCTGCTGTATCATCGCTATGTGAGCGGCAAGCTGCCCCTTGCCATGGTCAGTATGGATAACTGCTCCCACAACGGAGATAAGCTGGCTGCGGCCGTATGCGCTTTTGCCGACGCCTGGTGTGAAAACGGGCTGGCAGAGGCCGGTTTTGCCGCTTATGTGCGGGATCCCCAGGCCGTATCCTACCCCTGGTCCATGATCGACAAGATCACCCCCAGGCCGGACGCCCAGGTAGAAGCCCTGCTGCATCAGGACGGCATTGAGGGTCTGGACGCCGCCATCACTTCCAAAAACACCTATGTGGCTCCCTTTGTCAATGCGGAGGAATGCGAATATCTGGTGATCGAAGATCATTTTCCCAACGGACGCCCCGCACTGGAAAAGGGCGGTGTGATCTTCACAGAACGGGAGACTGTGGACAAGGTGGAGAAAATGAAGGTCTGCACCTGCTTAAATCCCCTGCATACTACTTTGGCCATCTACGGCTGCCTGCTGGGATATACGCTGGTGTCCGATGAGATGAAAAATCCTCTGTTAAAGCGCTTTGTGGAAATTATCGGCTATCAGGAGGGACTGCCCGTGGTGGTGGATCCCGGCATACTGAATCCCAGAGAGTTCATTGACACCGTGGTCAATGTCCGGATCCCCAATCCCTTTATGCCCGACGCCCCCCAGCGGATCGCCACCGACACTTCCCAGAAGCTGGCAATCCGTTTCGGAGAGACCATCAAGGCTTATCAGAAGCGCCCCGACCTGAATGTGCAGGATCTGAAGCTGATCCCTCTGGTATATGCCGGATGGCTGCGGTATCTGATGGCTGTGGATGATGAGGGGAAGCCCTTTACCCCCAGCAGCGATCCTCTGCTGGAGGCGGCTACCGCCTATGTGGCAGATTATGAGCTGAGTGATGCGCCCAAGGATCTCTCCCGCCTGGATCCCCTGCTCTCCAACGAAAAGATCTTCGGCGTGGATCTGACCGCCATCGGCATGGCAGACCTGGTAAAGCGCTATTTTGCAGAGCTGTCCTCCGGTACCGGCGCAGTAAAGGCCACTCTCGAAAAATATGTGAAATAGAAATGAGAGATGAAAAAGCTTCTGCAGGGAACCCTGTCCCGCAGAAGCTTTTTATTCTGCCTATTTTTACTCTCCTGCTGCAAAGAAAAATACGGCTATTGCACCGGGACCCACATGGGTGCCGATGGTGCCGCCTACGGAAGTACTCTCCAGCTGCTCCGCATGTCCCTCCCAGAGCGCTCTGCTGTCCTCAATATATTTCCGCAGCAGATGATCATCCAGCCCCGTATAACCCAGATAGTAGGGCATGGAAAAATCTACACCGCCGGCCTTTTCTATCTCCTGCACCAGCAGATTACTACCGTTGCGGGAACCTCTGGCCTTGCCCACCATGGCTACCTCGCCATCCACCACGGCTATCACGGGCTTGATCGAAAGCATGCCGCCCACCATGGCCACGGACTTGGAAATACGGCCGCCCTTTTTCAGATATTCCAACGTATCCAGCAGCGCCAGCAGCCGGATGCGTGTCTTTCCCCGTTCCAGCTCTGCCACGATCTGCTCCGCCGTTTTTCCCTGTTCTTTCAAGCGCAGCGCATAATCCACCAGACATCTCTCTCCCAGTGTGGCGTTAAGGCTGTCCACCACATAGACCCGGCCCTCATAGTCAGCTGCAGCGATGCAGGCACTCTGATAGGTACCGGATAATTTACTGGAAATGGTGATTACAATCACCTGTTCTCCGGCAGCCACGGCTTCCTCATAGACATGCTCGAACTCAAAAGGGGAAATCTGGCTGGTCTTGGGCAGTTCCTCCTCCTCGATCAGACGCTCATAGAACTGCTTATGGCTCAGATTGACGCCGTCCAGAAACTCCTCCTGCCCGAAATATACATGCATGGGCAGAACCGTCAGATCCTCCCGAAGCCCCTGGGGAATATCCGATGCAGAATCTGTGATAATCCGTATACTCATACGCTTTCTCCTTTATCTATTTGGCTCTCTAATTATTTGATATTCAAACCATCAGGAGCATACCATATATTTCTGGAAATGTCAATTATTCTCATACACCGCTCTGATTTCTTCCTCTGTCAGCATATTGTTCATCGCAGCAATTACCAGCTGTAATGTTGCGCCGCCTTCAAAAAGCTTTCTGGCAGCTTCCCTGGCTTCTTCCTTTGCTTTCTTATTCTGATCTGCCAGTTCCTGCTCTATTCTGCTTAATTGCATTTCTTTCTGCTCCAGCTGTTCCCTTTGGCTGTCCAGCTGTTCCTTTTGGCTGTCCAGCTGTTCCTGCTGTATATCTATCATATACTGCGCAGTATTTCGATCCAGTATTCTCAGTTCTTCTGAAAAAAATCCCATAATCTGCCCCACATTCTGACACATTTCATACAGTGTCCCATACATCTCCCGGAACATCGGATAAGTATCGAATAATTTTCCGAGCCTCTCCGGATCCTCTTCACAAAAAAACGTCAGCCATGCCTCCAGCAACGTACCGATCGGCTTTCCTTGCATATTTTTTTTGAAAATATCCAGTGGAATCAACACGCACCTCTGCAGCAAATCCATCTGCAGGCCGGTGTCAAATATATGCCGTGAACGATGCAGATAGACTGTTGGCATCTCCTTTAACTCCTGAGGACTTTTCTCATACAATACGATCAGATAGATCTTTTTGATATCCTTATAAGAAAAATGCTTCCCCTGCTGCCTCCTTACCCGCCTATACTGTCTGAGCATCATGTCCGACATATAACAGGAACATCTGGGACCGGTAAACAGATAGCCAATCTTCTGAATCTCTACGTTTGCAATGGAACCATCCTCCAGTTCCACAATAATATCCGTTACCACCAAAGCCCCTTCATCTGCAATCCGTACCGAATCATTTGGCAGCACCTTCACAATCCGCACCGGCTCCTGCAAAATTACGCTGAGCAGAGATTCCAGCCTGGCAGGATCATATTCCGGATTCAGTACCTCTTTACAGAAAAAATCATACAGAACTTTCAGCCCTCGTTCCCCACTGCACATTCCCAGAAACTGCTCCTGCTGTTCCTCACTCCATGCATTAAACTGCTCCTGCAGTTCCCGGTTACCATTGATTCTGTGCTGTATTTCCTCCCTGGAAAGCAGTTGGGGGAAATACTCCCGTAACGTCTTTTTGTACATCCTTTTCCTCCTTACATCTCTGCAGGAGGCCTCCTGTACCTGAAAATCTCCTGCCTTATTCAAATAAAATGGGTTGAATGAAAAGCATGGATTTTCTTAAATACTCATAGAATTGGCTGATGCCAAGATATCGGACAGCCAAGCTGCCGACAGAATGAAAAAGAAAAATTTCTATGCTTTCACTTATGACAATAGCATGAAAGCTAAATAAATGCAAGCCATATTTTAAAAAATATGGCTTGCAGCTACTCATTCACCTGTAATCATAAACAGCCTTGCCATGACAGGCTTTTCCAGGCAGACCTGCAGTACGTCCCCACACAGTTCACAGGCAGCCGGTTCTTTCTCCGGGTAGAGAAGCTTTACCTGTAATCCTTTTCCGGCAAAGGGCAGGCTTCCCAGCGGGATCTCCAGTACGTTCTCCCAGGGCAGCGCTCCCTCCTGCAGCAGACTCTTTCTGTTATCCACCTTGCCCTCCATCTGCCGTCTCCATACCGCCAGATAGGCTTTCTCCTCCGTTTTCAGACCGGCGCATAGCCATTGATCCCGATTATCTGCCAGACCCAGGGGCCAGAAAGGCAAAGCCTGTCGGATATCCTGCCGGATCTGCTTATAGCAGGCGATTCCCTCCTTTACCAGAGCAGTGCGCTCCGCTGAAAGCTCCGCCAGATGGCCGCTCTGGTGGATACGCAGCAGCATGGCATTGATCATATTGTAAATGACCTCCTCCCTGCCGTCCTTTCCCTCTCCCTCCAGGCGCATGGGATAGGACCAGACCGCCGCCTGCTCCGGGGTAACGCCCGCTGCCGCATTAGCCGCAATGGTAGCATAGTTCCGATAGTCTTCCTGATCAGAAGTGGACTGGATGCTGTAACGGGAAAGCAGTGCGTAGTCAATGCGCAGCCCGCCGCTGGAGCAGTTCTCAATGACCAGCTCGGGATATCTGGCAAACACATCGTCCAGCCAGGCCAGATAGGCCCTCTCATGCTCCAGCATCCCCTGACCCACGCTGTCCGCATTCAGCTCCGTACCGATACCGGGCTCAATATTGTAATCCATCTTGATATAACCCACACCGTATTCCTGCACAACCCGGTCAATCACTTCATTGACATGGGCAATCACTTCGGGATTGCGGAAATCCAGCTGATA
>JAGANP010000158.1 GCA_017624175.1 Lachnospiraceae bacterium
AGTCCCCTTTGGTTTAATGTCGCAATTAACATCATAAAGAAAAACTGTATGATTGGGAAGCAGGGATTTTCATCTCTGCTTCCCTTTTGTTTACATAACTATTTTTTGTGGACTTTTTGCCAATAAAAATTATACACTAACCAAAAATCCCAAAAAGGTTATTGATTACCGGCGGGAAAAACGTTATAATAATCATAACAGGAACTCTATTTTTCGCAGTCACGGAGGACAGGAGGAGCGGATTATGGGAATCAGTATTAATGTACAGGCAAAAACAGATTATTCATTTTTATTTTCCGGTTTAGGGACATCTGCTGCTAATGCAGCTTCCAGCAACTGGCTGGCAGATTATGCAGCGATCAAGAACGGCAGCTATGCGAAGCTGATGAAGGCTTACTATGCAAAGGACAGCAGCGACGAGGTAAAGAGCGCAGCCAGGAATACGGCTGTGAATCAGTCCAGCGCACTGAGCAAGGACGACACCCAGACGCTGGCTAAGGTACAGAGCACCACGGATGCTCTGAAAGAAACTGCGGATAAGCTGATCGATACAGATAAGAAGTCCGTGTTCGCAGGCGAGGACATGAATACCATCTATGCCGCTGTGAAGGATTTTGTCAGCGATTATAACGATGTAATCAGCGCAGGCAGCAGTGCGAGCAGTACATCCATCGCTAACCGGGTGCGGAATATGACGAATATCACCGATATCAGCAGCAGATCCCTGGCCAAGGTGGGTGTTACGATCAACAGTGACAAGACTTTGTCCATTGATGAGGACACCTTTAAGAGTGCGGATATGGATACGATAAAGAATCTGTTCCATGAGAGAGGCTCCTACGGCTATAATATGTCTGCCCAGGCATCCTATATTAACTTTGCAGCAGATCAGGAAGCAAATAGGGCAAATACCTATACATTTACCGGGACATATGGCAGCAGCTATTCTGCGGGAAGCATCTTCAACACCTGGTTTTAGTGCCATTTGTAGATACAATAAAAATTTTTTGAAAAAATTTAAAAATTGATATTGACATTTTCTATTGATTGGTGTAGTATACATATTGTTCAAGCAACAAGGGTTGCTAAAGCAACACGGTTAGCTTGCAGGACGCAGGAGTGGCGGAATTGGCAGACGCGCACGGTTCAGGTCCGTGTGGTGGTAACACCTTGAGGGTTCAAGTCCCTTCTCCTGCATAGAAAGAGGAAACCAAATGAGGTTTCTTCTTTTTTTGCTTTGGGAAAAGGAAATCATGGTAACCTTTCAATCGGATTCCCTGTCTATATGGATAAGAGACACAGCTTGACAAAAACAATACAGGGAGGGCATGGAATATGAGAAAGTATGGAAAGCGTTATTTGGGGCTCTTATTGGCGGGCAGCCTGCTGATGGGCTGCGGCAGAGGGCCGGGGGCGGTGGAGCAGCTGACGCCGGAGAGCAGCGTACCCCAGAGTACCGTGGAGGATGCCGGAAATACAGCGGATGAAAACGGCAGCTCCGAGAGGCAGACAGAGCAGGAACCGGTCTGGGATCGGGAAAATGGCAGCTCCTACGGGGCGCTGCAGCAGTTTTCCTATGAACTGATGCTGGAAAACATGGAGGTATCCAACCTGGTATTGTCGCCGGTTTCCGCATATCTGGCGCTGGGAATGATCGGTATGGGAGCCGACGGGGAGACGGGGCAGGAATTTATGGAAGTGATGGGCAGCAATATGCCCGCTGTCTCCGAAATTCTGATGAGCCGGTATTCTCAGGAACAGGAGGGCTTGGAGCTGACCATCGCCAATTCCGCCTGGGTGGATCAGCAGCTGACGCCAAAGCAGCAGTGGCTGTCTGACATGCAGGAGATTTTCAGAGGGGAGAGCTATCGGGGAGAACTGTCCAGTGAAGCGGTGATGAAGCAGATCAACAGCTGGTGCAGTGAGAAGACGAGGGGACTGGTTCCGGTGATGCTCAATGAGCCCCTGAGTGCGGACACACGGCTGGCTTTGCTGAATGCCATCTATTTTAAGGGAGACTGGCAGAACCCGTTTGATGCGATTGATACGGCAGAGCGTCCTTTTACCCGGGAAGACGGCACCGAGGTACAGGTGGAAACCATGTGTAAGAGCGAAGCACAGCTGCAGTACATTCACAGCGATCTGGGAGAGGGTGTGGTGCTGCCTTATCTGGGCGGCGATTTTGCCTATGTGGCGATCCTGCCCCCCGAGGGTACGCAGGTGCGGGAGCTTTACCGGCAGCTGACGCCGGAGGCGCTGGCCGAATTACTGGAAAGTGAAAACAGGGAGCTGTGTGATCTGCGGCTGCCGAAATACGAGATCAGCTTTGACCGGAAGCTGAACAGCAGTCTTGCGGCCATGGGGCTGGAACAGGCCTTTGACGGAGAAACGGCGGATTTCTCCAAGCTGGGGGATACCGAGCAGAACGGGACTCTGTATATCAGCCTGGTGCAGCAGAAAGCAGTCTTCCGGGTGGATGAGGAGGGGACTGAGGCGGCAGCGGTGACTGTGGTGATTGCAAATGAAGCCGCTGCCCTGGAGATACCGGAACCCCGGCGATTGTATTTTGACCGTCCCTTTGTCTATATGATCCTGGATCTGGAAAACCAGGTGCCGCTGTTTGTGGGCATTCTGGATGATCCCAGCTTAAAATAAAATAAGGAAAGAGACGTCTTTACCGGGCGTCTCTTTTTTGCGGAAGGTCTTTTTTTCGGAGCGGATATCTGGTATAATAATTCTGCTAAAGGTATATAAAGCCAAGAAAGGGAAAATATCTATGAATAGAGTAAAACAGGTAAAAAAGCAGACAGACAACCGTTTCCTGAACCTGTACGAATTTGAGGCGGAGCATCGGGACGGAAAGACCGCATCCTACTATGTGGCTTCCCGGGTAAAGAAACAGGAAGATCTGAAAGCTTTGAGTCATAATAAAAAGTCTGACGGCGTAATTATTTACAGTATCTATGGAGAGAAAAAGGATAAGGTGGTGCTGGTTCGCCAGTTCCGCTATCCCATCAATGATTATATCTATGAATTCCCTGCCGGGCTTGTGGAGGAGGGGGAGGACATGTTTGACGCCGGTGTCCGGGAGATTTACGAGGAGACCGGGCTGAAATTCATCCCGAAAAAAGTGTCCGACGCCTATACCAAGCCCTACTATACCACTGTTGGCATGACGGACGAGTGCTGCGGTACGGTGTACGGCTACTGCGAGGGTACGCCCAGCAATGTCCACCAGGAGGATTCCGAGGATATCCAGATCGTGCTGGCGGACCGGGAGGAGTGCAAGAGGATCCTGCGGGAGGAAAATGTGGCGATCATGTGCGCTTACATGCTGATGCATTTCATTCACAGCAGCGGGGAGGATCCCCTGGCCTTTACGGAGGAAATCTAAACGCAATGCGGGGAAAACCGGAGGAAAGAGGTGACGATGCCCATGGAACATAAAAATACGGAAGTCTGGTACCGGCTGGATCTGTCAGCCATCGTCTATCCCACCCTGCAGCGGCGGGATTTTTCCTCCGTGTACCGGCTGTCAGTGGTACTGAAAGAGGAGATAGACCCGGAAATGATGCAGCAGGCGGTAGATCTGGTCATGCCCCGATTTCCCACATACAAGGCGGCCATCCGCAAGGGGGTATTCTGGCGTTATCTGGAGCCCAACAACCGGCCCGGGCCCTTTGTGCAGCCGGATGTGAAAAACCCCTGCCAGCCCATGCATTTTAAGGGAAATAACCGCTATCTGGTGCGGTTTTATTATTACGGCGGCAGGATTGCCCTGGAGGCGCACCACAGCCTGGGAGACGGTACCGGAGGCATGTGCCTGCTGATGACGGTGACGGCTCAATATCTGCAGCTGAAAGAGCGGGTTCATATCCGGCCCGAGGGCTTTGTGCTGGATCCGGGAAGCAAGCCGGATCCGGAGGAGCTGGAGGACGCCTATATGCGTTATGCCAACGCCCGGGTATGCCCGCCCAGGCCCCAGGAGAAGACCTACCGGGTCAGAGGCACCAAGGAGCCTTTTTACACACTGAATATCGTGGACGGAATCATGTCGGTAAGCCAGGTAATGCAGGCGGCAAAGCGGTACCAGGCGACGATCACGGAATATCTGAATGCGGTGCTGATCGCCGCTATGCTGCAGAAGCAGGAGCAGGAGCACCGCCGCAGGCAGCTGCCGGTGAAGATTGCAATGCCGGTGAATCTGCGCCGGTTTTTTCCCTCCAAGACCCTGCGGAATTTTATTACGATGATCTATCCGGGGGTGGATCCCCGGCTGGGGGAATATACTTTCCCGGAGATCGTGAGGCAGGTGCAGCATTATATGCGGTATCATTTAGACGAGAAGCAGCTGCGGGGGGATATCACCACCAATGCAGCCACCCAGCGTCATCCCCTGATCCGGGTGGTACCGCTCTTTATCAAGGATTTTGTGGTGCGGCAGTTCTATACCAAGGTGCAGGACAAGAATTCCTCCGCAGGCCTGACCAATATGGGAGCCCTGCAGGTGCCGGACTCCATGACACCCTATATCGAACGTTTTGATATCTATATGGGCCAGCCCTTTTCTTCCCGGACGAACTGTGCCATTATCAGCTACGGGGACGTGCTGACGATCAATTTTGCCAGCAGCATCATTGAGGCGGATGTGGAGCGGTATTTCTTCCGCAGATTGGTACGGGACGGTATCCATGTGAAGATCGAGAGCAACCGCAGCCAGGAGGAGTAAGGCGCATGGCAGGACGGAAGACCCCGGAAACAGAAGCGCTGCGGTCTGGGGCAGAAAGGACGGAAATATGTCATATTGTGTAAATTGCGGTGTGGAGCTGGACGGAGCGCTGACCGAGTGTCCGCTGTGCAATACGCCGGTGATCAATCCCAGGGAGCTTTCCCGGCAGAAAAAGCAGTCTCCGTATCCTGAGGAAAAAGGGACGGTGGAGTCTGTGCGGCGCAAGGATCTGGGGATCCTGACCACCAGCATTCTGGGGGCCACGGCAGTCTCCTGCGGCATTCTGAACCTGCTGGTGTTTACCGGCGCTCCCTGGTCGCTGACGGTGATCGGGGCCTGTCTGCTGCTGTGGGTGATGATGATCCCACTGGTGATCTACAGCCGCCAGTCCGTCTATCTGTCCCTGCTTCTGGATGGGGTGGCCACAGGGCTGTACCTTTTTATTCTGAGTTTTCTGACCGCAGACCGCAGCTGGCTGTGGGGACTGGGGATTCCCATTGTGATCCTGGTGACGGTGCTGGCGGAGCTGCTGACAATATGTATCCGGCATCTGCCCAGCTCTTTCCTGACCAATGCCCTGTATGTGGTGAGCGTGATAGGGCTGCTGTGTCTGGGCCTGGAGCTGCTGATTGACCGGTATGTGTCCGGGAATATTGCCCTGAGCTGGTCGGCGGTGGTGCTGACCGTGGTGGGTGTGGTGGACGTGCTGCTGATAACGGTGCTGTCCCGGCGGCGGCTGCGCAATGAGGGGCGCAGGAGATTACATTTTTAAGGAGATAAAGCGATGGAAAAGAAAGTCAGCGGCCGGAACCAGCGGTTAATGCAGCTGATCCGCCGGGCCCATGGCCTGGTGGAGAATCCGGATATCGAGAAGCACCGGCAGTCCCAGGATCATATCGGAGAGATTCTGGGCAACACCAGATATATTCATTATGAGGAATTTCAGATCGGAGAGATGAATGCGGAGTGGGTTACCGTGAACCAGGCCCATATGAAAAAACAGGTGATCCTGTACTGCCATGGCGGCGGCTATTCTACCGGCAGCAGCAAGTATGCCCGCACCCTGACGTCCAAGCTGGCTTCCTCCACCCTGATGGAGGTGCTGAGCTTTGATTACCGTCTGGCCCCGGAATATCCCTATCCGGCGGCCCTGGAGGATGCGCTGGCGGCATGGGATTATCTGATGCTGCAGGGCTATGGAGCCCGGGAGGTGGTGGTGGCAGGGGATTCTGCCGGGGGCAATCTGGCCCTGGCCCTGACGCTGCGGCTGAAAGAACAAAAACGCATGCTGCCGGGAGGGCTGGTGCTTATGTCTCCCTGGACGGATCTGACCTCCTCCGGCAAATCCTTTACCACCAAGGCGGAGCTGGATCCCATACTGACTGCGGAATATATTGACCGGATGAAGCTGGCCTATGCCGGAGGACAGGATCTGGAGGAGCCGCTGATTTCCCCGCTCTGGGGGGATCACAGGGACTTTCCGCCGGTCTGCATCCAGGTGGGGGAAAATGAGATCCTCTACAGTGACTCCCGGCGCCTGTATGAGCGGCTGCAGGAAGAGCATGTGCCGGTGCAGTTTGCCCAGTTCCCGGGAATGTGGCATGTATTCCAGATGTCTCCCTTTAAGACGGCATACGAAGCCATGGACAAAATAGCGGCATTTATTTTTGATATATGCAGATAAAAGAGCAGCCATATGGCCCCGAAAGGAGGAATATGGCCCTTTTTTCCGCAAAAAAAAGGATTTGCAGAAAAAACGCAGAATATAAGAAATAGAAGACCAATGTATGAGATTGCAGCCTGTCAGGCGGGTTGCAGGAAAGGACATGGTACATATGACGATAAGGGAGAGTCTGGAGCGTTGGGAAAAGGAGTATTTGAGCCCCTATGCCACCCTGAGCATGAATTCCAAGGGCAGGCTGAGGGAGGAGGAGCAGTGTGATATCCGGCCTGTTTTTCAGAGGGACCGGGACAGAATCCTGCACAGCAAGTCATTCCGCAGGCTGAAGGATAAGACCCAGGTGTTTCTGACGCCGGAGGGGGATCACTACCGCACCCGGCTGACCCATACACTGGAGGTCTCCCAGAATGCCCGCACCATTGCCAAGGCGCTGAAGATGAATGAGGATCTGGTGGAGGCCATCGCCTTAGGCCATGATCTGGGGCACACGCCTTTCGGGCACGCAGGGGAGCGGGCGCTGAACCGGGTCTGTCCCTACGGCTTTGAGCACAGCGAGCAGAGCGTCCGCACCGTGGATCTGCTGGAAAAAAAGGGTCTGGGACTGAATCTGACCTATGAGGTGCGGGACGGGATACGCAATCACCAGACCAGCGGCAATCCCCACACCCTGGAGGGGAAGATTGTGCGCCTGTCTGATAAGATCGCCTATATCCATCATGATATGGATGATGCGATCCGGGGCGGTATCTTAAAGGAGGAGGATGTGCCCAGGGAGATCGGTGAGGTCATCGGTTTCACTACCGGCGAGAGACTGGATCATTTTATCCA
>JAGANP010000159.1 GCA_017624175.1 Lachnospiraceae bacterium
AAATTACAAGGAGCTGACCGGCTATGAGGAATTTTTGGATATTGATACCGACGCTCTGCGCCAGGCCATCCAGAATCCCGATCCTTCCCGTGTTGAGGATATGCTTAATTTTGCAGTAAAGGCAGAACAGGAATATGCTGCGGAGGCTGCTGCCTATGTGCAGACCCCGGCAGATATTATCCGGCAGGCTCAGGAAGTGCAGGATCAGCCGGACGATCATCTGACCGGCGAAAAAGTGCAGACCCCACGGGGCAGTTTTAGTCTGACTTCTTTATCGAAGGAACAGATGGAGGCAGCCGGTTACGGTGTCCACCACAATTCCGATGATGGCCGCTATCATATCATGGGTAATGGCACCAGGGCCTTTGCGGTGGTAAATGCGGAGCTGAAGGAGCAGGAACACGATGCGGAGGTATCAGCTCTGGCAGCGGAGATCGACCACACCTTTCGGGAATACAGCCATGATTATGCCGGATTCTTTCCCAAGGAGGACGTGCAGCGCATGGTGCTGGCGGAAGCTATCCGGGAAGGAAGGACACCGGAAATCAAAACCGGGCTTATCAATCTTTCCCGTGAAATGGATATCCGGGAGGAGGTGGCGCCGCTGATTGGGAAGCTGGATGCTTACGAGAAGGGCCATGGAATCGGCACCTACATGGTTTATCAGCTGAAGGGCGGCGACGAGACCAGGGATCTTCGCTTTGAGTCCCTGGATCGGCTGGCGCAGTTGGGGTACACCGTCGATCCGGCCAATTATGATCTCATTTATGCAGCTTCCTTCACCCCCGGCGAGACTCTGGAAACCGTATACCGGGATCTGAATATCGACAGACCGGAAAACTTCCGGGGACACTCTCTGTCTATGTCTGATGTGATCGTTCTGCGGGAATACGGCAAGGATACCGCCCATTACTGTGATACCGTTGGTTTTACAGAGGTGCCCCAATTTCTGAATCCCCAGCAGACCCAGGAAAAAGAAAATCCGCTGCGGACAGCAGAAATGACCATTGAGGACGATTATGGGATGATCGACGGGGTTATCAATAATGGCCGCCGTGACGAGCCCCAGGGCAAGCCCTCCATCCGGGAACGGCTGGAAGCGGCAAAAAAGGAATGTGCCGGACGAAAGGCACCGGAGGCAAAGCACCCTGAAAGGGGAGCCCCGGAACAGGGCTCCCTATGAGCAGAAGTAAGAAATGGCGTCTGGAATGGTCTTTCTTCCTGGGAAGTAACGGCAGGCGGCAATACAATAAGCTCTGTAAGTCCTGCGCCAACGACTGCAAGCAGAGTTTCCGGGCAAAAGTGATTGATTGTCCCCGTTACTGTTCCAAGCGGTCTGTAAACTGTAAAGATAAGGGTTGAAAACCGCTGTTTTCTTCCCCTGTATGCCCTTTTCGGAAGCAGCCCCTTATGATTTATCATGCCGCCCCTTTCCTCGTAAAATGCAGGAATAAAGGTCGGTTTTCGCACACTTTTCCATAGCAAAAGCGGGAGTGCAGTTCCCCGGTTCATCCGAGGGCTGCGCTCCCGCTTATTTTTATTTTGATAGGATTTGATTGGATGGATATGTACTTGTTATTTTCCCTTTTTATGATATGATTTAGAATGAACGATTAAATGAAAGTGGGGTGGAAGTATGAGAAAAACAATACGGAGTGTTCTGCTGATATTCTTTATTGGTGTGCTGGCCTTTTCAGTCTGGCAGCTTTGGGTAATGTTCAATGAATATCAGGAAGGAGAGGATAGTTACAGTTCTTTGGAGCAATATGTGTCCTTTACCGAGCCGAAAGATACTTCCGAAGATTCCGCTCCACCAGCCACATCCCCAATAGAAGATACCACCGCCATTATGGAATCGCCAGATGTTTCTGCATGGCCGCAAGTCGATTTTGACGAGCTTGCAAAAATCAATCCTGATATTGTAGGCTGGATCTATATTGAAGGAACCAATATCAACTATCCCATTGTACAGGGAGAAAACAATGACTATTATCTAAAACGGCTGTTTGACGGCACCTATAACAGTTCCGGTAGTATATTTCTCGACTACCGCTGCGCTTCCGACTTCACCGATATACATAGCATTATCTATGGTCATCACATGAAGAATAAAAGTATGTTCGGTGGTCTTATGAGCTATAAGGATCAGGCATTTTATGATGAACATCCCGTTGCTCTGCTGGTAACACCTACCACATACTATAAGATTCAATTCTTTTCCGGCTATGTGTCTGATACCTGGTCAGATGCTTGGGATCTCAATTTTAGCGAGTATGAATACCTGAGTTGGTTAAATGACATTCAGAGAAAATCCTGTTTTGAAACAGACTATATACCAACAACAGAAGATAGGATTGTGACCCTGTCCACCTGTACATACGAATTTGATACAGCTAAATTTGTATTGCATGGGTATATCAGCGAAACAATAGATAAGGCAATTTTTGATTAACATATATACTCGGATGGAACGAAGGAGGCCGCTGGTGTCAGCGGCCTCCATTTTTGTTGCAGCAGGCGTTGTGGGAATGTGATTAACCGGTCACCATGGGAATGTTGTGGGAAACCCGTTTGCAGCAGCGTGGGAAAGGATTGGCTTTTCCATGCTCTGTAAATGTTGTTTTCCATCGGTGTTCCGGCCGGTTACGCATATTTCCACAATGATTATTTTCCTGTGGGACACTCCACACCTTCGCAGTCACAGCCGATAAGCTGACCGCCGCAGACGGGGCAAATTTCATCATCACAGCCCCAATGGTGGAAATGTCCGCTGAGGGCATTACAGTCATAGCACCGTTCTCCCGGATCTCCATGAAACGGTATCCTGGGATAAAGCTGCCCATTGACATAGACCATACCGATCCGGCACCCCTGGACGGTCATGGGATTTTTCCCGCAGACACCGCAGGCTACGCTTCGTGGTGCATGGTGCTTGTACCGGTTCTTCTGCGCTTCTTTAATAAAGGAATAGGGTTCGATCATTTTCATGGTAAATTCCATGCCGGACTTCACCGGGATAATTCGTATCCCCATTTCCAGCAGTTCCCGGCAAAGCTCCATGCAGGGAATGGTATCACGCATCAGCCTGTCCAGATGTGAGATTAGCAGAATGTCATAGCTTTTGTTTTCTGCCTGACGGATTATCTCTTTGATGCTGTTGCGGTCTCTTTGGGTGCCGTTTTCCAGGGCAACGGTTTCTCCGGCCAGAACATACCCATGCTTTGCTATGTAAGTATCCAGCATTTCCTTCTGTGCTGTTATCATAGGCAGGCCATCGTCCAAATGTGCCTGACGGCAATATTTCCATACTCTCATGTTGTATCCTCCTTACCCGACGATCAGCCGGTATGCGGTCAGAGGTACATACCATGCGGCCACCAGCAGGCGCCA
>JAGANP010000160.1 GCA_017624175.1 Lachnospiraceae bacterium
ATACGATATGCATGTGGCTCAAGCCGTTGGAATTAAACGGATGGACCAGCGTATTTTATGCACGGTACAGCAACGGATATTCCACGCTGATACCCTGTACGGTAGGGCGATATGGCGTTTATCGGGTATATCAGGATGATTTTGTAAATGATTACCGGGATATTCCGGTACGAATGATCCAGAGGAATCAATGGAGCTTTCTATGTGTATCCTATGACGCCACTTCCGGCGTAGGGCGGCTCTATCTGAACGGACTTCTGGCAGGTGTGACCGAGGAGATTACCCGGCTTCCGGCCTGCCGACAGATCCTGCTGGGTGGGGATCCGTTTCAGCAGCCTTTCCGGGGGTATGTATCGGGATTGATTTTCTGTGACAGTGCCATGACGGAGCAGGAGATACAGGAACTGTACCGGGATTTCTGCAGGGATTCCGGTTTTGCAGGGGTAAAGGAGGAATTCTGAACGGGCGGCGTTAATGCTGCTGGACAAGATCCGCATATTCGGCTCTGGCGGCAGCAAGGAGATCAGCGGGCGCCAGCTCGATCTGGGAGCCGATGCGGCCGCCGCTGACGATCATGGCAGGCAGCTTCTGCGCTGAGACATCGATCCGTGTCACATACTGCTTTTTCATACCCACGGCGGTGCAGCCGCCCCGGATATAGCCGGTGACGGACTGAATATCCTTCACATGGATCATCTCCACACTTTTTTCCCCCACACTGCGGGCTGCGGCTTTCAGATCCAGCTCCCGGGCAATGGGGATCACAAATACGAAATAGTCGTGGGCTCCTTTGGTCACCAGGGTTTTATATACTTTCTCATAGGGCTGCCCCAGCTGATCGGCAATTTTCAGGGCATCCACAAATTCCTCACATTCATAGGTATACTGCGTAAAGGGAATCTTCAGGGATTCCAGGATCCGCATGGCATTGGTCTTGATTTCTTTCTGTTTCGGCATGGCTTTTCCTTTCGTTTCTTCTATGTTTCTGCAGATGTTTTCAGGAAACAATTCAGATTTTATCATAGCCCGCAGGGGATTACAATCCATAATTTCAAAAATATATTCAAATGGGGTTGCTATTATTTATTAAACATAGTATAATACAATAAAATAATAAAAGGAGGAACGTTTTATGAGATACAACCTGAGAAGTATTTTCCGGCGGGGAATAACGGCACTTACGGTTCTCGTATTTCTGCTGGTCAGTATGACCGCATGCGCACAGGAAAATATGGACAATGAAAACGGATTTGAGAAGTATGTTACGGTGGCAGGCCGTCAGATGCGGGTGGTTCTGTACGGGAATATTACCCGGAGTCAGGAGGAGGTTTCCTTTACGGACAGCAGCAAGTCCACTCTGGTAATGCTGCCGGGGCTGGGGGTTGCTTCCCCTAATTTATATTTTAAGCCGCTGGCACAGGAGTTGGACGAGAACTTTAATATTATTGTCGTGGAGCCCCTGGGCTACGGATTAAGTGAAACTGCCTCGACTCAGCGGAGTGTGGCCAACATGAACAGTGACCTGAATGAAGCACTGGAGGCGCTGGGCGTGGAGGAATGTATTTTGCTGGTGCATTCTATCTCAGGAGTGTATGGCCTGAATTTTGCGCTGGATTATCCCGATAAGGTAAAGGGCTTTATCGGTGTTGATAATACTGTGTATGAGGACGGGCTGGCAGAGGCCTTTGCCATGGAGAAAGAGTATATGCTGAACGGCATAGAGGAGTTTAATGCGGTCAGAGATTCTTTTTCCTCTGTTGAGGAGTTCAGGCAGGCCCTCACGCAGAACCCGGAAGAATATGGGGTAGAGCTGCCCCAGGTTCAGGGCTATACATATTCCGAAGCAGATCTGGAGGAGTATATTTATGCGGTTTCTCTCAGTGCCAATGAGAGCATCGAAAGTGAAGTCAACCAGATGGACCAGACGCTGCTGGCAGTCAAGGGGAAAAAATTCCCCGATACCCTCCCCGTACTGGTAATGGTTTCGTCTGACAATGTACAGAATATTCCGATATGGGAGACGGCCCACCGTGATCAGCTGAACCTGGAAAACGGAAAGCATAAGATGTGTGTTCTGGAAGGCAGCCACTATATCTGGTATACCAATCTTACCGGTGTGGTGGAACAGATCAAGCAGTGGCAGACTGAAAATCAGTTTTAGGAGTGTATATGAAGTTTATCCATAAAGCGTCATGCAAGGAGTATCTGCCTGCATGGCGCTTTTTGCTTCTGAAGCTCCGATCATTTTCTCCGAAAAAAGAGCTTGACATTCACGTAACGTAAACCCTTATACTGTAAAAAAGAGGTAGCAGACAATGGAGAAACGTTACACAGCAGGCGAACTGGCCCGATGCGCAGGTGTATCGGCCCGAACCGTCCGTTTTTATGAGGAAAAGGGGATATTGCAGCCCAAGGAGCGGTCTGCTGAAGGGTATCGGCTGTATGATGACAGTGCCGTACTGAGACTTCAGGAGATCCTGATGATGAAATATCTGGGCTTGTCTCTGGAGGAAATATGGCAGGCACTGCAGCAGGGAGAGAATCTCTCGGTGGCGGAGCTGCTGCGGCATCAGCGAAGCATGATATTGGGGGAGCGCAGACGTCTGGACTGTATTCTGGAGGCCATTGACGGGGCGGAGAAGCATTGCCGGGATGGTCAGCTGCCGGTATCCCAGTTTACAGAGATTATGCAGCTGATATCCAGAAACCAGCAGGCCAATTTCCGTTATGATCTATATGAGCGATATGGCACCAGCGGTCAGCGGTGGCATGAGTGGATGTACGATCAGCTGCCATTGAAGCCGGGCATGCGAATTCTGGATGTGGGCTGCGGGCATGGCAATGTCTGGGTCAGCAACTGGCAGAAGATTCCCCGGAATTGCCGGATTACCGTATTGGATAAAGAGACCGAGGGACTGCAGTTTCTTCATGGAATCTATCTGGAGCGTCATAAACAGCTGGCGGAGGGCGTAAGCTTTTCCTTTGTCTGTGAGGATGCAAATGAGTGGGATTGCCCGGCTGATAGTTATGATCTGATTCTTGCGGGACATTTCTGGAGCTATATCCGGGACAAAAAGGGGCTGCTACAGAAGCTGCACAGGGTACTGTCAGAGGGCGGCAGATTGTTTTCCACTTTTACCACACTGGTTTCTATAGAAGATGTAAACCGGATTCTGAAACCGGTGCTGCAAAAGAAAATGCTGGGACGGTATGAGGAGCGTATGCAGGGGTTTACGGCAGAGATGGAGGGAATGTTTGCCGGGGAATTCGGCAATGTATCCCGGAAGACCTTTCATAATGTGCTGCGGATTGACCAGCCCGAGGATCTGCTGCGGTATCTGTGTAATCTGGACGGAGAGCTGGAGGCCCGGATCAAGACCAGGGAGCAGGAGGTACACAGACATCTGCAGGAACTGATCCGAACGGAGAGGGCGCCGGACATTCACACCACAGGATGCTGTTACTTCAGTATATGTAAATAAACGATGCAAAAAGTCCTGGCGATGATTTACAGCCTGAGCGGCGGAAGGAGAAAAGTTATGGCTTCATGGATGGTACATTTGCGGGTGGCGGAAAGGCTGCTGGAGCATATGGAGGATGTGGCGGAGAAAGAATTTATCATGGGGAATATCGCACCGGACAGCGGAGTGCCCACTGCTGACTGGAAAGCGTATGTACCGTCTTCCCGGGTGTCTCATTTTAAGACCTATTCGGAAAACGGAACCGCTGAGATTGATATCGGCAGTTATCTGCGGCAGTATTTTCCTCCGGAAAAACGGGCTGGCTACAGCAGGGAGCAGTATGCTTTTTACCTGGGCTATCTGACCCATCTGCTGACAGATATCGAATGGATCGCTCATGTGTATGAACCCTGCATTGCCAGGTATCCCGAGGCCTATGCGGAGGATTCCCATAAACTTTTGTGGACCCTGAAAAAGGACTGGTACGATCTGGATTTCCTGTATCTGAAAAAACACCCGGACTTTCGGGCTTTTCAGATCTACGAAAGCGCAGAGGGTTTTGTAAACCAATATATGGAGATCTTTGCTGAAGACGCTTTTGAAAACCGGCGGGAGTATATTACCGGTTTTTACAGGGAGGGCAGGGAGGATGTAGAGCGGGAGTACGTCTATCTGACGGAGGCCCAGGCCGATCGTTTTGTGGAGGACTGTGTGGAGACGGTGCTGGGAAAATTGGAAAAGATTTTATAGCCTTGCCCAGGTGTGGGGAGGACGGTAACAATAATTTTTGTGAGCGGTAAATAAGGCTTGACATGGGTATATGGTAACCCTTTATACTATAGGGTAAGAGGTATACTGCGGAGTGGGAACCGACGGTATCGCAGGAAAAGCAGGATAAGGAAATAGATGGGAGGACACAGAATGAGACCGACGAGGGAAGTAGCGGAAGAACTGCTCAGAGACGGAGAGGCATGTAACCCGGGTGCATGGGCGGATCATTGCAGGGTGGCGGCTCTGTGTGCGGAGCGGATTGCCGGAGCATGCGGGGATCTGGATCCGGAGAAAGCCTATGTGCTGGGGCTGCTCCATGATATCGGACGGAAATTCGGGATAATGCATATGGGGCATATCTATGACGGCTATCAGTATATGATGCAGCTGGGGTATGACGAAGTGGCCCGGATCTGTCTGAGCCATAGTTTCAGCATTCAGAGGCTGGAGGATTATGTGGGCAAATGGGATATCACAAAGGAACAGCAGGAGGAACTGAAGCGGCGGCTGGACGAAATGGTCTATGATGACTACGACCTGCTGATTCAGGTCTGTGACAGTCTGGCAGGAGCCGAGGGCGTCATGAAAATGGAGGACCGTATGGCGGATGTCAGGCGGCGCTATGGCGCTTATCCCCAGGATAAGTGGGACAAAAATCTGGAACTGAAAGCGTATTTTGAGGAGAAAATGCAGCAGGATATCTATGCGGTGGTAAGATAAAACCATTGCAGGGAAAGGAGAAAGGACGATGAAGCGGATCAATATGGCGATTCTGGGGGCGGGCAATATCGCCCGGCATATGGCGGCAGCCATAAACGGATTGCAGGAGCAGGTGTGCGCCTATGCAGTGGCTTCCCGGAGCCTGGATAAGGCGCAGGACTTTGCCCGGGAGTGGCATTTTCAGAAAGCATACGGAAGCTATGAAGAATTAGCGGCAGACCCGGAGGTGGAGCTGATCTATGTGGCCACACCCCATGCCATGCATTATGACCATGCCAGACTGTGTGTGGAGCATGGAAAAGCAGTGCTGGTGGAGAAAGCTTTTACGGCCAATGCGGATCAGGCCCGGCAGCTGATACAGCTGGCGGAGGAAAGAAAGGTATTTCTGACCGAGGCGATCTGGACCC
>JAGANP010000004.1 GCA_017624175.1 Lachnospiraceae bacterium
CCGGAGAAGTTCTGCTTTGGAATGGATGCGGTGCTGCTGTCCGGCTTTGTCGCAGCCCGCCGGGGAGATCAGGTGCTGGATCTGTGTACCGGTACGGGGATTCTGCCGATTCTGATGGCAGCGAAGACGGAGGCGGCCCATCTGACCGGGATGGAGATTCAGGAAGAAAGTGCAGATATGGCCAGGCGCAGTGTGCTGCTGAACGGCCTGGAGAAGAAAATCGACATTGTGACAGGTGACATCAGAGAAGCAGACAGTTACTTTGCGTCTGCTTCTTTTGACGTAATTACCTGTAATCCGCCCTATATGATCGGGAAACACGGACTGACCAACCCCCAGGCGCCCAAGGCCATTGCCCGGCATGAGATCCTTTGCACGCTGGTGGACGTGGTGAGCCAGACAGCCAGGCTGCTGAAGCCGGGCGGGCATTTCTATCTGGTGCACAGACCTTTCCGGCTGGCGGAAATTCTGACGGCGCTGGTGGAGTATAAGCTGGAGCCGAAACGGATGAGGCTGGTATATCCCTATGTGGATAAGGAGCCCAATATGGTGCTGATCGAAGCGGTAAGAGGCGGAAAGTCCCGGATGACGGTGGAAAAGCCCCTGATTATTTTTGAGGAACAGGGAGTCTATACAGAGGAGATCCGGGAAAATTTCGGATATTAGTTGTTTCTGAGAGGAGAGAGGACATGGCCGGAACATTATATCTGTGTGCTACCCCGATTGGAAATCTGGGGGATATGACACCCCGGGTGGTGGAGACATTGAACATGGTGGATGTGATTGCGGCGGAGGATACCCGCAACAGCATTAAGCTGCTGAACCATTTTGCGATCCACACCCCCATGACCAGCTATCATGAATATAACAAGGTGGAGAAAGCGCATCAGCTGATTGGCCAGCTGATGAACGGGCAGAATATTGCCCTGATCACCGACGCCGGTACACCGGCTATCTCCGACCCGGGGGAGGTACTGGTGCGGATGTGTCTGGAGCAGGGGATCACCGTTACCAGTCTGCCCGGCCCGGCAGCCTGTATCACGGCCCTGACCTTGTCGGGGCTGCCCACCAGACGGTTCTGTTTCGAGGGCTTTCTGCCTGCAGAGAAAAAGGAGAAAGCCGCAATTCTGCAGGAACTGACTCAGGAGACCAGAACCATGATCCTATACGAGGCCCCGCATCATCTGGTACGGACTCTGGAGGAACTGTATCAGACGTTGGGACAGCGGCGGATCACTCTCTGCAGGGAGCTGACCAAGCGGTTTGAGACGGTGATGCCCACAACGCTGCAGGAGGCGCTGGATTATTATCGGCAGGAGGAGCCCCGGGGGGAATATGTGCTGGTCATTGAGGGCAAGAGCCCGGAGCAGAAGCGGCAGGAGGATATTGCGGCCTGGGAGGAGCTGTCCATTGAGGAGCATATGGAGCATTACCGGCAGCAGGGATTGGACGAAAAGGCTGCCATGAAGCAGGTGGCCCGGGATCGGGGCGTGGGGAAAAGGGAGATCTATCAATATCTGCATGTGGAATCCTCATAAGGAGAAAAGAGGGAAAATTATGGCGTCTAGTTGTGACAGTTGTGTCAATTATGTATATGATGAAGAGGATGAGTGCTATTATTGCCTGGTGAATCTGGATGAAGACGAAATGTACCGTTTTCTGACCGGTACCCAGAGAGCCTGTCCTTATTATCAGTTGGATGATGAATACGCAGTGGTGCGCCACCAGATCTAGGAGAAAAAATGGCAAAAGAAAGTTGAGAGAAAGTGTATGAGAGCACATGGATGGAAGAAGTGGGGAGCCTTAGCTGTAGCGGCAGAGTTCTGCCTGATGGCAGGAATGATGAGTGGATGCGGGCCGGAAAATGAAAGCGCAGGCGGTAACGTGGAGCAGCCAGGTGAATTAGTAAGTGAGAATACATCAGGTAGTGAAGAGCAGGCAAACCATACAGGAGCAGAAGACTCTTCTGAGAGGGGGAAAGTCTCCGGTGAAGAGAACGCAGAAGCGAGGGAATATCTGGTTAAAGAATTACATTACCAGGAGGAGCAATTAGCATATACCAGTGAAAGGGAATATGATGCCCATGATAATCTGTTAAGGGCGGTATGGTACGATGCAGAAGGCAATATCTCGGAAGCGGCAGAGTATGTGTATGATACCAATGATAATATGGTAAAAATGACATGGTATGATGCAGAAGGCAATCTTTCCTTCCAGGCTGAAAGGGAATATGATGCTAATGGTAATGAGGTGATGGTGACGCATCATGATGCGGAGGGCATCACCTTTACCCGAAAAGAATATGAATACGATACGGATGGAAGGCTGGTAAAGCGGATAGATTATTGGGAGGAACAGGTTATCGGGGACTATGCATATGATACCAATGGTAATCTCGTAAAAGAGATATGGTATGGTGCGGGCGGTGATGTTTTCAGATGGAGTGAAGGGGAATATGATGCCAAAGGGAATATGGTAAAAATGACATGGTATGAACCGGACAATAGAGTTTACGGCTGGAGTGAATATGAATATGATCTCAATGGCAATCA
>JAGANP010000161.1 GCA_017624175.1 Lachnospiraceae bacterium
CAGATGGACCACATTGTCGGTCAGGGATTCCACATCGGTCTTCAGCCCGATATGTACCGGCTGCCCCTGGGGGGTAATACCCTTTAACTCCACCTCAAAGAGCTTTCCTACGGTGAATGTGTTGGAGGCGGTGGAGCGCTCCTCGCCGTTGACCGTAAACCGGGAATTGGAGGCCGGCCGACTCATGTAGTCGATGCCCAGATAAGCCACGGCGCCCCTGGTCTTGCTGGTGTGCTGATCGCTGATGTGGAACTGCTCCGTCCGGTCGGGGGCCAGACCGGTGGCCTCGGCATGGAGCACCAGGGCACTGCGGCTGCCCGCTTCCATCACATGGGCCCGGATGCCGATATCGGAGTTATTGATCAAACGGGCCAGTCGGTCCTGAATGTCACGGTTGGTATCATTCTCCCCGATGGAGAACTGAAACTCGTAATTCATATCGTTGATATTGACATCGAAAGAATAGGTGTCCGCAGGCAGCCCGGTTCTGCCGGACGGCAGGAAAGACCCCATATTTTCCTGGGAAGCAGCCAGATCCTGCACCTCCAGCGTGAGGGAGGGAGCGGCCTCCCCGGGGGTGTAGGTGCCGATAAAGGAAGCGGCAGCCACATCGGGATCCGTGGAAAAAGCGGTCTTCTTGCTGAGCAGATCCGTATCCTCCAGTCCTCCCAGAGAAGCAATGGTATTGTGCAGGCTGCGGGCGCTTTCTTTCAGATGGATCACATACTGCTGGACGTCGGTACCGTTGGCCGGAAGATACCAGGGAGACTCTTTATTTAATTTGACAATGGAATTGTAAATACTGCGGAGCTCGCTTTTTTTATGTGCATCATAGCGGGTGACGCTGGGCGGCGCATAAGCGGACAGATAATGATTATATACATTGCTGAGAGCAGCATTCATTGCCATGCCTCCTTTCTTCCCTGAAATAAGCCTGACGTCTCTGTCAATAAATCCTTTTATTGATAAGGGCAAAATGCCCCACTCTTATTTAGGTAAAGTTTAGCACACTGAGAGGAGAGACGCAAGCCCAAACTGTCATTTTTTTGAAAAAAGCATTGACGAAACGCCCGGACTATGCTATAGTAGTCAGGCGAGATGGATTTTAGGTCTTTTTTTTATGCCTAAATTATAACGATAGACGGCTGCTCCCGCAGCGGAATGGAGGAAACTATGCGTACAAAAATCACTTTAGCATGCACCGAATGCAAACAGCGTAACTACAATACCACCAAGGATAAGAAGACTCATCCTGACCGTATGGAGACCAAGAAGTATTGTAGATACTGCAAGACCCATACTATGCACAAGGAGACCAAGTAATCGGCTGCGCTTTCGTGAGGCAGTTGTAGGTGCCGTGTAACGGCAGAAAAGAGGTAAGAATGGGAGATTCCGTAGAAAAGACCACGAAGCCCAAGTTTTTTGAGGGCGTTAAGGCCGAGTTCAAGAAGATTTCCTGGCCGGACAGACAATCTACCTTTAAACAGTCCGTAGCCGTTGTGGCGATATCTGTAGTGCTGGGACTTATCATTGCCGTGCTGGATTATATCATTCAGTATGGTGTGAATTTCCTGACATCAATTTAGAGCGAGGGTGATTGTATGGCAGAGGCAAAATGGTATGTAGTTCATACTTATTCGGGGTATGAGAATAAGGTCAAAGCCAATATTGAGAAGACCATCGAGAACAACCCGTCCCTGGCAGAACAGATTCTGGAGGTGCGTGTACCTCTGGAGGAAGTGGTTGAGGTGAAAAACGGTGTGAAAAAGACCGTTCAGCGCAAGATGTTCCCGGGCTATGTGCTTCTGAATATGGACATGAATGACGACACCTGGTATGTAGTGCGTAACACCCGTGGTGTTACCGGATTTGTAGGGCCGGGAAGCAAGCCGGTTCCGCTGACGGAGGCAGAGATGAAGCCGCTGGGGATCAAGACGGACAATGTATCCGTGGATTTCGCAGAGGGGGACAGTGTTTCCGTTGTGGCCGGTGTCTGGAAGGATACCGTGGGTATCGTCCAGAAGATGGACTTTGGCAAGCAGACAGCCACCATCAATGTGGAACTGTTTGGCAGAGAGACCCCTGTGGAGATCAGCTTCGCAGAGATCAGAAAGCTTTCATAAGCTTTCCTGAAAAAGGTATTTTCCGAAAGATGCAGTGCATCCTCGGTAAATATAGCTGTGGGGAGGAAACTCTCCGGCAGCGGTAGGGCAATCGCCCTGGCAACTTATGAGCGCAGCTGCGCTTGAGTGGGAGCAAGACACGGGTCTGAGAGATCCGAAGCGCTTGCGCCGGATTACCACATTTATAGGAGGTGCCA
>JAGANP010000162.1 GCA_017624175.1 Lachnospiraceae bacterium
GGGCGCCTTTTGGCGAGGGCCGGGGAGGTCTTTTTGACAACGAGGTGTTAAAGCAGATCGGTGAAAAGTATGGAAAAACCGCTGCACAGGTAATGCTTCGCTGGAATATTCAGAGAGGGGTAATCGTGCTGCCGAAGTCCACCCACAGGGAAAGAATGATCCAGAATCTGGACGTCTTTGATTTTGCATTGACGGATGAGGACATGAGTGCCATTGCAAAGCTGGATACGAAGACCAGCGCTTTCTTCTCCCACTACGATCCGAATATGGTGGAGTGGTTTGTAAAGATGGTGGAAGAGCGGAAGAAGCAGCACGACAGCAGCAAGGAAAAGAAAAACTGGTAAAATTTTTGAAAAACTCTTGACTTGGAGTCAACTCCAGAGACTATACTTTAAATAGCACATAAGAAAGGCGGGGCAGCGGATGACCATTAAGGAAGTAAGTGAAAAATATGGAATTACCCAGGATACGCTCCGTTTTTATGAGCGCTCCGGTTTGATTCCGCCGGTGAAAAGGACGGCCGGAGGGATCCGGGATTACGGGCCGGAAGATTTGAGTTGGGTCGAACTGGCGGTATGTATGAGGAGCGCAGGCCTGACAGTCGAGGCCATCAGCGAATATGTACGGCTCAGCCGACTGGGAGACGAGACTTTTCCGGCCAGACTGCAACTGCTTACAAAACAGCGGGAAGCCCTGCTGGAACAAAAGAAACGGATCGAGGCTACGCTTGACCGGCTGAATTACAAGATTGCCCGGTATGAAGTGGCAGTGGAGACCGGAAAGCTTACCTGGGAACCGGAAGAACCACCCCAATCACAAAACAAGTAAAGGAGGATGATTTTCATGAGAAAGAATTTTGGCGCAAAACCCTACACCTACCCGCAGCCGGTGTTTATCATCGGCACCTATGGCGAAGACGGCACACCGGACGCCATGAATGCCGCATGGGGCGGGATCAGTGAAGGCAACGAACTGTCCATGTGCATCAGCGCAGGGCATAAGACTACTAAAAATATACTGGACAGAAAGGCGTTTACGGTCAGCATGGCGGATGTGCCCCATATGGCGGCCTGCGATTATGTGGGCATCGTGTCCGGCAATACGGTGCCTGATAAGTTTGCAAAAGCCGGTTTTCACGCCGTAAAGTCCGAGTTTGTGGACGCTCCGCTGATTGAGGAGCTGGCGGTGGCCGTGGAGTGCAGGCTGAAAAGCTACGATGAGGAGACCTGCCGTCTGGTGGGAGAAATTGTGAACGTCAGTGTGGATGAGCGCATGCTGGACGAGAACGGCCGGGTGGATACAGCGAAAGTGCAGCCCATTACCTTCGATCCGTTCAATAATACCTATGTGGCGTTGGGCGAGATTGTGGGCAGGGCCTTTGCGGATGGCGCAGCATTAAAATAGTTTATAGGATCAATCGAGAAAGGAAGATAACAGAATGGAGAATTTTACTTATTGCACACCCACCAAACTGATTTTCGGTAAAAATGCCATTGAGCAGCTTCCGGAGGTTATGCGGCCTCTGGGCAGAAAAATTTTACTGACCTACGGAGGCGGCAGCATCAAGAAGATAGGACTCTATGACGAGGTGAAGCGTCTGCTGTCTGATTTTGAGATCTATGAGCTTCCTGGGATCGAGCCGAATCCCAAGTATTCCCCAAGCGTGCTGGACGGGGTAAGGCTGTGTAAGGATAACGGGATCGAGGCGGTCCTGGCTGTCGGCGGCGGCAGTGTGCTGGACTGTTCCAAGGCAATCTGCGCAGGCGCACTGTATGACGGGGAGCCCTGGGATCTGATTTCTTATCAGGTAAAAGCACAGAAAGCGCTGCCGCTGGTAGATATCCTGACCCTGGCGGCAACCGGTTCGGAGTATGACTGCGGCGGGGTTATTTCCCGAACGGAGACTAATGACAAGATCGGGTATATGGACGAACTCTTATTCCCCGTGGCGTCCATTCTGGATCCCCGGTATACATTTTCCGTCTCCAGAAAACAGACCGCAGCGGGGACGGCGGACGCCATCAACCACATCATGGAGCAGTATTTCTGTGAAAAGCATTCTGTGCTGACGGACGGGATGTGCGAGGCGGCGATTAAGAGCCTGATTCAGAATGCCAGGGTGGCCCTGGAGGAACCTGATAATTATGAGGCACGGAGCGAGCTGATGGTGGACTGCTCCCTGGCCTGCAACGGCATTCTGTCCATAGGAAACAGCCCCTCCGGCTGGCCCTGCCACGGTATGGAGCATGCGCTGAGCGGCTACTATGACATCACCCATGGAGAGGGTCTGGCGATTCTGACGCCGAGATGGATGCGGCATATTTTAAATGAGAAAACCATAGAGCGGTTTGTCAGCTTCGGCGTTCACATTTTCGGGATTGATGCGTCCCTGCCGGAAGCCGAGATCGCAGACCAGACCATTGAGAAGACCTACGAACTGTTTGCATCCTTCGGGATCCCGATGCATCTGCGGGAGGTAGGAATCGATGACACAAGGCTTTCGGAGATGGCTCACCATATTGCGGTAAACGAGGGGCTGGAGCATGCCTGGGCTCCGCTTCAGGAGCAGGATATCCTGGAAATTCTCCAGGCGTCTCTGTAAGGAATAGGAGGATAGCGCCCATGTACTTATCTGAGGATAAGTATGTGGGCTTTTTTTGTCCCTTATTCTTCTGCATTTGTAAAGGCGGTTCCGCTTTCTTTTATTTGCAGACTCTTCGCCCAGGAAAATAGACATTGGGCAGGGTGTATTTCCTAAATGTGGACCACTATCTTTATTTGTCCTGTTTGGGTCCACTAAATACTTTTTTTTTCCTGTGTATACAAGGCCGAAGTGGACCTATATGCAAATAATCCACCAGATGGTCCACTTTTTCTCACAAAGGTGATCCACAGGAAACAAATCTGATATATAGGTCCATTTTACCCGTCACAGGAACGATAATTCGGGAAATAAAAGGAAAAAAGTGGACTTAACGAGAGAATTCTCTTATATAAGTCCACATCATATAAATCCATATCGGCGGCATAGTGCGATAAGGACAAACAGAAAGCGCATGACCGTTCTGTTTCAGGCAAGTATGAAAATTGCATAAAATGATTCAAAATAGAAGCTTTATGTGATAGAATTAAAATGATATATCTGCTGCGGATTTCAGAGCCGGAGGTACGTCATGGCGGCGCAATGGATTAAAGTCGGTAAAAAAATTTGAGGTCTATGTGATGTCAATAAAATAGCAGAGTTAAAAATTACAGAATCAGATTTACGAAAAAATGAATGAAACAAGCGGAGGGTAAAAATGGCAATTTCTAAAATGCAGGCAGAATTTACCTGTGATATGGCAGAGATCTGGAATATCGTTACTTCGCTGGAAAACTATTCCTGGCGCAGCGATATCAGCAGGATCGTGATAACAGAGCCCGGGAAACAGTTTGAGGAGCGCACGAAGGATGGCTATGTCACACATTTCACGATTACTGCGCTGGAGATGTACCGGCGGTATGAATTTGATATGGATAATGAAAATATGTCAGGTCATTGGACGGGCATCTTCTCGCAGTGTGGGAATAGGGTCAGGATTGATTTTACAGAGGATGTGACAGCGAAAAAGAATATTATGAAACCCTTCGTGAAAGGCTATTTGAAAAAACAGCAGCAAAAGTATATTGCGGATCTGAGAAGAGCGTTGGAAAACCGGCAGTAGAGGAGCAGTGACACGATGTGCGGCAGATTTTATGTGGATGAGGATACGGCCAGAGAGATTGAAAAGGTGATCCGGCAGGCGGAGGGAAAAGAAGCCGGGAGAAGCATAATGCTTCGGATAGGGGACATTCATCCCACGGAAACGGCTCCGGTTCTGGCCCCGTCCGATCAGGGCATGTGCTGCAGATGGCAGCGCTGGGGCTTCCCGGGGCAGCAGCTGATTATCAATGCCAGAAGCGAGTCTGTAATGGAGAAAAAAATGTTTCGGGAAAGCGTGGAGCGCCGTCGGATCGTTATACCGGCCGCCTGGTTTTATGAGTGGAGCCGGAATAAGGAAAAGAACACCTTTTACCGGGAAGACCAGCCGGTGCTGTTTATGGCGGGATTCTATAACCGGTATCAGGATGAGGATCGGTTTGTGATCCTGACCACCGGAGCCAATGCGTCCATGCAGCCGGTGCATGACCGGATGCCGCTGATATTGGAACCGGAGGAAATCATGCCCTGGCTATGGGATTCGGGGCAGACGCAAAGACTTCTCCGCAAGGTGCCGTGCCGGTTGGAGAGAAGGACGGAGTATGAGCAGATGAGTTTGTTTTAAAGAGGGGATAAAACTGACATATGAATCAGGAAGCGTTACATATCTTAAAGAAATATTTCGGCTACGATTCTTTCCGGGCCGGTCAGGAGAGCATGGTGGAAGCCATCTTAGGCGGAAAGGATGCGCTGGCGATCATGCCCACGGGGGCAGGAAAATCCATCTGTTATCAGGTGCCGGGCTTGCTGCTGCCCGGGATTACCCTTGTGATCTCGCCGCTGATTTCCCTGATGCAGGACCAGGTGACAGCCCTGAACGAAGCCGGGATCCATGCGGCATATATCAACAGCTCTCTCTCCGAGGAACAGATTGCCAAGGCGCTCCGCTATGCGTCACAGGGATATTATAAGATCATTTACGTGGCGCCGGAACGGCTGCAGACCGGCGGATTTATGCAGTTTGCTGCAAATACGGAGATATCCATGGTTACCGTGGATGAGGCCCATTGTATCTCCCAGTGGGGACAGGATTTCCGGCCAAGCTATCTGAAAATCGTTGATTTTATCAGGGAACTGCCGAAGCGTCCCATTCTCAGTGCATTTACCGCAACGGCAACGGAGGAGGTCAAGAACGATATTCTCTGTACCCTGGGTCTTAACGATCCCCATATTGTGGTGACCGGCTTTGACCGGGAGAATCTGTATTACCGGGTGGAGCATGTTCGGAAAAAAGAGGATTTCATTATCGACTATATATCACGGCATCCCTATGACAGCGGTATTGTCTATTGCGCCACGAGAAAAAACGTGGATACTCTGTTTGAGCTTCTGTCCGAGAGGGATATTCCGGTGACCCGATATCATGCCGGGCTGGGAGCAGAGGAAAGAAAGCGGAATCAGGACGATTTTATCTACGACCGTGCGCCCATTGTGGTGGCGACCAATGCCTTCGGCATGGGCATCGATAAATCCAATGTCCGTTATGTTATCCATTATAACATGCCCCAGAGTATGGAGAACTATTATCAGGAGGCGGGGCGTGCCGGAAGGGACGGCGAACCGTCGCAATGTATTCTGTTATTTTCCGGGCAGGATGTGGTGATTGAGAAGTTTCTTCTGGAGAAAAAGGATTTTACCGATGTGAATCCGGAGGATATTGATTTGATCCGCCAGAGGGATGTAAAGCGGCTGCACTCCATGGAAAACTACTGCAAGACAACAGGGTGCCTGCGAAACTATATCCTGGAGTATTTTGGCGAAAAAACGAAGGGCCCCTGTGAGAACTGCGGAAATTGCCACCGGGAGTATCGGGAAACGGATATGACGGCTCAGGCCAAGTGGGTGATGAACTGCGTCTATGAGACAAGGGGAAGATATGGATTGGGGGTGGTGCTGGGAACGCTGCTCGGCGCCAACCGGGCCAAATTGAGAGAGATCGGCGCCACGGCCTATAAGTCCTATGGCGCTTTAAAAGATACCGGTGAGGAGGCGCTGCGCCTGCTGATCAGCCAGATGCTGCAGGAAGGCTACCTCAGCCAGACGGAGGATACCTACAGCGTGCTGCGCATGGGCCCGGAGATGCAGAAGCTCCGTGATTCTGACACCCATGTCATTGTGCGCATGTATACAGAAAAGGAGCCCGAAAGAAGCCGGAAAAAAGCGTCCAAAGCAAGAAGCACCGATGCGCTTACGACCGCCGGATTTGAACTGTTTGAAAGACTGCGGTCCCTGCGAATGCGGATTGCCAGAGAGGCGTCCCTGCCGCCCTATATTATTTTCAGTGATAAATCTTTGATTGATATGTGTGTGAAAGTACCGCATACCAAGGGGGAAATGCTGAATGTAAATGGGGTCGGGGAGAACAAATATGAGAAGTATGGGCAGCTGTTTCTGGAGGAAATCCAAAGCTTTGAAGAGGAGCATCCGGGCGTGGTAATCAGTGAACGAGGCGATGAGGAAGAGCAGGAAGGCCATAAGGATACAGCACAGCGAAAAGATAAAAAGGAGCCTGGCAACGCAGGGGCGGCGTGGAGTGACGAAGAGGATGAGCAGCTTGTGAGGGAATTCCATGGCGGTATGAAAATTTCCGAAATGGCAAAGAGCCATCAGAGAACTTCCGGAGCAATCAGGGCAAGATTGAAGAAGCAGGGATTGATGGAATAGAGTGTTGTATGAAAGGAGGACTCTCATATGCGGCTACCGGAAAAAATCCATAAATGGATATCGGATGAAGCATACAGAGCGGATGAGATAGGGATGTCAGGATCTTCAGTCCTTATTTTTGAAGACAAGGTGCTGAAGATTCAGGACCGCAGCAAAGAATCCGAGAACGAATACCGCATGATGCTCTGGCTGCAGAAGAAACTTCCTGTACCTCAGGTATTGGCCTATGAAATAGTGGATCAGAAATCCTATCTGCTGATGAGCAAATGCAGCGGGAAGATGACATGCGAAGAGGAGTACATGCGCAGTCCTGAGGCACAGGTAAAGGTGCTTGCGGAGGGACTGAAAAAGCTTTGGCAGGTGGATATCGCAGATTGTCCCGGGGACTGGAATTTACAGAATAAGCTGGCTGCGGCCAGGGAACAGGTAGAAATGGGATTGGTAGATATGGATAACGTGGAGCCGGACACCTTTGGGGAGAAGGGCTTCAGAAGTCCGGAGGATTTGCTCCAATGGCTTTATGACCATCAGCCCAAGGAGGAACTGGTATTGTCTCACGGAGACTACTGTCTTCCCAATATATTTGGGGAGGGCAATGGGGTATCCGGCTACATAGATCTTGGCAGAACCGGTATCGCCGATAAATGGTGTGATATCGCTCTGTGCTATCGCAGTCTGTCCCATAACTATACGGGCAGGTATCATGGACATGCTTATCCGGCTTATGACGATATGCTTCTGTTTCGGGAGCTGGGAATAGAGCCGGATTGGGAAAAGATAAGGTATTATATTTTGCTGGACGAGTTTTTTTAGGGGGAGTTCACTCCCCCAGCAGCCGCTTCATCTCCCGTACCCCCTGACGCTGGGAAACAATAATTGCCTCTAAAATAGGCTGAAGCCCCGGGCAGATGCAGTAACGCAGGGCATTCTCCGACATATAGATAGCCCCCTGGTGGTGAGGGATCATCTCCCGCATGAAATTGGCGCTGATGTTGTTATCGGAGCAGGCCTCGCCCATTTCCGTGAACATGGTATGGGTAATCTGCCGGAACCGGCGCCGATACAGGCAGAGATCCTGCTGGGTATTAGTCTGCTTGCTGCAGGTGCATTTGACGTCCAGCATATCCTGAATACTTTTGGTCTGCATGGTGATGATATTTTCGGCAATGGAACGCACAGGGCAGCAGGGATTGTACTGCAGTACATTTTCAGACATTTCAATAGCCGCCATGTGGTGGGGAATCATCTGTACGATGAAGTTATGGGAGAGACTGTCCGTCAGCTCCGCCTCTTCCATGCCTTTTATCATTTCATCCAGAATCTCATAAAATCTTGTCAGATAATCTTTGGTAGTATCCTTAAATCGGCATACTTCTAACATAGCAAAAGGCCCTTTCCTGACCGGTCTGCCCGGATACAAAAAACATCGGAGCAGACAATTTCCCTTGCTTTATGATATGCGATGGTTACGGATATGTGAGGGAGTCAGGCAGATTTTCTTTATCAGATTACCCCATTCTTCCGGGTATACCCCAGAAATTCCTCGTGCCGCATATCCTGCTCATGGATAATCGGATGCTGAAAATGTTCCTGGTATCTGGCAAGGTATTTTTCTCCCATTTTCTTAGCATAAAATATGTGGATTTCTGTATCCTTTGGATCAATGTGTTTCGAACGTTATGCCTCTCTAAAGTGCATATCCTGTAGCTGTATTTTCTCCACGGTTCCGTATATACTGTTTTAAAAGAAACGGAGGAATCACCAGATGACAGGTTTATATCAGCGAAAAGAGATTGACGAGGCGATCCGGGCAGGCAATGAGGCGCTTCGATGCCTGGAAAATGCCAGAAAGTATTTAAGCAGCGCAGGCAACTGGGGACTTCTGGATATCTTCGGCGGCGATTTTCTCACCACATTTGTCAAGCATTCCAAGATGAACCGGGCCAATGAGCAGATCCAGGAAGCCAGAGCGGCGCTGATGGTATTCCAGAGGGAACTGGGAGACGTGCAGGAGCTGGGAGATCTGAAGGTGGAAACCGGGGATCTGCTGGGCTTTGCAGATTACTTTTTTGACGGCCTGATTGCGGACCTGATGGTGCAGTCCCGGATCAGCAATGCCAGAAAACAGATTGATAATGCTATCCGGCGTGTGAAGTATATCCTGGGGCAGTTAGGCAGAATGTAGTTCTGCCTCCCTCACACCTTTACAAAAACCGCCGTAACCCTCATCATTCCATCCTGAAGCTCCGCAAAGATTTCCCCGCCCATCCGGTGCATCAGCTGCCTGCAGATATAAAGTCCCAGGCCGCTGCCCGGTATGTTTTCGGAATTGGCACCCCGCCAGAAGCTTTCAAACAGGTGGGGCAGCTCCGTATCCGCAAGCGTGCAGCCGCTGTTTTCCACCGTGATCAGAAGACAGCCGTCCTCCTGGGCAAAACCGATGGCAATATTCCTGCCGTCTCCGTATTTAACGGCATTTTCCATGATATTCTGCAAGACCTCAACGCTTCGGTCCGGATCGCCCTTCAGTAAACAATCGGTGTACCTTAGAAGAGAAAAATCCGTCTTGACCAGTGACAGCTTGTCCCGATAGTAGGTCTCGATTTTTCCCATAAGGGCCGATAGATAAAACTCTCTTATACTGACCTCAAAACGGAGAAAATCTTCCTTTGAAGCGCTGACGATCCGGGAAACATAGTCCTCTATTTCGTCCGCTTTTGCGTTGATATGCGCCGCTATTTCACGCTCCTTTTCAGCGTACAGTCCCTTTGACAATGCCCCGGCATATAGCTTTATGGCGGACAGCGGCGTCTTGATGTCATGGGAAAGCGACAGCAGCAGGGTTTTCTTCTCCTTTTGCAGCTGCAGCTCCCGCCTTTTCTGCGTCTCCATATTTTCCCGCAGCAAATCAATTCCCCAGATAAACCTGCCGAAAAAGCGGCTTTTGCTCTCCTTTATGGGTACGGTCAAATTTCCCTTGGATAGTTCATAGGGTACATTTGTAAGCTCTTCAAAGGGCAGGAGAATTTTCTGCCGGATAAAAAGGATTAGGCCGATCATCAGCAACGCCATAATTCCCAGAAATATATTTCCCACAATGACGAGTCTGCCTTTATTCTCCTGGGTTGCCTGCCGGTAATCGAACCAGTACAGTTCGCCGCCGATCTCCCGGATCATATAATCGCTTTCTGCTTGGAAAAAATCGGAATTATCCCCGGAAAGCCTTACAACGTCGGTGACATACTCATATGACGATAAATCAATGTCTGCAAGGCCGTTTTCCTCAATTTCAAGGGCAATTCTGTTTATTTCCACACGGTAGGGCCTGCCGCTGCCGGAAGAAGTATAATCGTAAAAACAGAGATTTACACCCATAAAAACGGCAGCAATTACCGCAATCACGGCGGCAATAATTTTATCAAAGTTCTTCATATATACTTATACCCCACACCCCAGACGGTCTGGATTTTCCGCGGATTTTTCGGGTCATCCTCGATTTTCTGACGGAGCCATTTGATATGGACGGTCAGGGTCTGCTGCTCGGAAAAGCTGTCGCTTCCCCAGATCTGCCGGAAAAGGTATTCCTTGCTTAAAACTCTGCCCCTATTTTCCATAAGCAGTACCAAAAGATCAAATTCCTTAGCGGTCATCTCGAGGGGCTCGTTATTTTTATATGCCATGCGGCTGAGCTTATTCAGACGCAGTCCGCCGTCGGTGATCTCGTCAATCGCATATCGGTGTTTGAAAATATTGCTGATTTTCGCCAGCATAATATCAATGTCGTAGGGCTTTTCAATATAATCGTCCGCACCGAGAAGCAGTCCGTTCAGCTGATCCTCCTTCTCCGTTCTGGCGCTGACAATCAGAACCGGCGTGTTGCTCTGTCTGCGGATCTCGGAGCAGACCGCAAAGCCGTTCATACCCGGCAGCATGATATCCAGCACAATAAGCCTTGCACCGTACTTTTCATACAGCGACAAGGCCTTTTCCCCGCTATCGGCCACGGATACGGTGTAATTTTCCGCACGAAGAAAATCACACAGCAGATCCGCCAGCTCTTTGTTGTCCTCCACAATCAGAATATCGACAGCCATACTACCAACCCATTTCCATAAGCCAGTTATTCAGTGTTCTTTCCCGCTCCCGAAGCCGGGAAGCAGAAGAGTATCTGTCCAGATTATACTCCCCTTTTATGGTTCCGTCACTGATAAAAAGCTCTCGGGTACATTTTGCCGCAACTTTTACATCGTGGGTAACTAGCATAATTGTGGTGCCTTCGCCGTTCAGCTTCGTCAGCTCTTCCATAACCTCGTCAGAGGCGATGCGGTTCAGCGCCCCCGTGGGCTCGTCGGCAAAGATCATTTTCGGCCGGTTTATCATACTGTGGCAGATGCAGGCACGCTGAAGCTGTCCGCCGGAAACCTCGTTGATGTCGTTGTCGGCAATCTCTATGATGCCCAGCTTTCTCATCAGATCCTGTCCACGCTGTACGGTTTCCTTCCGGCTTTCCCTGATTTTATCCGACTGGCAGGCGGGAAGAAGGATATTGTCCAGCACGGTAAGATTTTTCAGCATATACATCTGCTGAAAAATAAATCCCATCTCATCCAGGCGGAGAGCGGAAAGCTCCTTTGCTTTTAATGATGCAATATTCCTGCCGCAGAAATCCACTTCTCCGGCTGTGATACCGTCCATACCCGAGACCGCATACAGAAGCGTGGATTTCCCGGAACCCGAGGGCCCCATGACGGCCACCATTTCGCCCTCCGAGATATGGAAATTTACATTTTTCAGCACATTGTTCTGGCGCTTATTGACGATATAGGTTTTGCAAAGATCTTTTACGTTCAAAATGGTATTCATAGCTTATTCTCCTTAAATTATTCTATGGATGAGGCTTCGGCAGCGGCGATGGTTCTTGTGCAGAGCGCTGTAAAAAATCCACTCAGTATGGTGACGGCAAGTACAATCAGCGGAAAGATCACATATACCTCCAGGGGTATAATCCGATATGTTACGCCATAGTTTGCGCCCATCATCTGAAAAACGGGGTCTATCGAAAGTCTTGTAAGGGGCTTCGTAAAAATCAGGGCTATTGCTGATGCAATCAGACCTACGATTCCAAAGCGGTGTGTGTGCCAGCTGATAATGGCGCCGTTATTAAATCCCACAGCTTTCAGGAGGGCGATTTCCCCCCGTTCTTTTGTGATGAAAGAGCGCTCTGTCAGCACGGTTATCAGCATAATCACGATCATTACAAGGAAAAGCACAAGCAGCTTCACACGATCCAGTATGCCTGCGACACCTACCGCGTTTTCCGCATACTCGCTTGCTGTCCGGATCTTCTCAGTATGAAAAATTTCCTTCATCCGCTCAATACGCTGACGGATTTCCTGCTCGTCAGGATGATCCTCAAAATCAATCTGAAACGACAGAAAGCCGTTTGCCTGCAAAAAATCTGTTTCTGCATTCTCGTGCAGACGAACGCACTCGCCCATGTTGCTCATACTTTGAAAGAATGCGGTGATGACATATTCCCGATCTCCCGAGGTGTGTTGAACGGTAACGGTATCCCCGATGGTTGCACCGAGCTTCTCAGCGGTAAGAGGCGTAATGGCAATTTCATTTGCATTCTGCGGCGGCGTCCCTTCAAAATACCGGTACATATCGGCAGTGGTACCGATTCCCTGATACGCCTGGGCTTTGCAGGAGTTTTCACCGGAAATCAGGTTCAGCGGAAAAAGAACCTCGATTGCACATCTGGCCGGCATACCATTTTCGGCGAGAACGGTTTCAATCTCTTCTAATTTGTCTTCCGTAATTTTTCTGCCGTCAGCGGACAGCATACTCATTGCGTCGGCATCGCTGACATAATAAGCGTCGGTTTCTGTAATTCCGAAGGCATACACAAGGTCGCCGCTTTTGAGCGTATTTACCGTATTTACCAGAATCAGTAACAGAGACATACAAAGGGTATAAGTGAGAATTACCGTCGCAAATTGCTTAGGACTGCTTAAAACATCATTTGCCGCCAGGAAAGCAGAAGGGCGGAGGGAGGCATTCTTCAGACGGAGTATGCCCTTTTGGCGGAAACGCTCTCCGGTTGTACCGTTTCTGATTGCATCAATGGGAGAACAGCGCTTTATTTTCCCCGTACATCCAAAGCAGAACAGGAGAATTACGGTAATAATTCCGATGGAGCAGATCACATTGATCAGGATAGGATTGTCATTGCCCAGAACCATTGATTCCGAGACGCTTGCGATCAGCATATTTCCCAAAGGAATGCCGGTAAAAAAGCCGATAACTGTGCCAATCACAGCCAGCATAAGATATTTCACCAGATACAGACTGCGGATTTTCGCATCTCCGATGCCGATCGCTTTCATAACGCCGATTTCCCGATACTCTTCGGTCAGCGTGAAGGTAATGGTAAAGCGGAGTACAACGAATGCCACAAGAATCAGGCTTACGCTGACCACCAGGAGTATGCCGGCAATAATCATATCCATCACATAGATGCTTTTCAGCCAGTTTCTGTCGCCGCCAAATATGATAGAATCATTCTCGCCCAGGGCTTTTTGAACCGCTTCGGTATCGCCGGTATTGATGTAGCAGAGACTTCCGCCGTACAGAGCGGAAAGCGTTTCATTATCCGCAAATTTTCGGAAATCTGTTTCACTTACAATGAATCGGTTCAGCCCTATCATGTCTGAACCGAGTGATGCGTCCTTGCAGGTTCCGACAATCTGTAAAGACAGCGAAACGTCATCCTGTCGGATTTCCACCGTATCGCCGATGGCAATATTATTTTGGGCCAGAACCTTGCCGGAGACAAAAGCCGTTCCTTCTGCAACCTCTTCTAGTCTCTGATTGTCCTTTTCAAAATAGTTCAGCTTTGCGTCAGTAAAGGACATTAAAGCAGAGGTATTCTGTATGATTTCATTTTGCCCATCAACGAAGATATGGGCTGGCATGACATAAAAAACATCTTCAATCCCATAGCTTTGTATGGCGGGAATGGCATCAAGCACCTCAGAGATATGTCCTTCTCCCGATTTGTTCATCGTTGCTGCAAAGTAATCGGTTACGCCTGCCTTGTCAAAGTAGTAATCAAGAGCGTTTGTCACGGTGACGATATTGTTCACGCTGCTGGTAACGAACGTGGTTGCCAGGATGATAAAGAGCAGCAGGATTACGTTCATTGTCTTTTTTCGTTTCAGGTCTTTTTTCAGTATTCGCAGATACATTTTTATACCCCTTTCCTTGTTGTGCGTTCATTGTAGCATGACAATGATTAAATAATCCTTAAATTCATACGGCAGAAACCGTTTTTGGCTTGACGGCTTACTTTGCCCGGTTTATAATATGCTTAACAAGACAGCCGATAAGATAGCTCCAACCTATCCGCTTCGGCAAATTACAAGATTGCTATCGGAGATAGCCGCCTTTCTTTACCAGAGTGAAGTGAACCCCTTTTGTTAGACAAAATACAAGTCTAATGAAAGGGGATTTTTCATGCCATCAGGAAAAAAGATGTATTCAGCAGAATTGAAATTGGAGATCGTACAAAGATATTTACAAGGAGATGTGGGTGTTAA
>JAGANP010000163.1 GCA_017624175.1 Lachnospiraceae bacterium
CCAAGCAGGATCTGTGGTTTGCTACCAAGGATACCATCTCCAAAAAGTATGACCATACCTTTAAGGATATTTTCCA
Source organism: Lachnospiraceae bacterium (assembly GCA_017624175.1). Taxonomy (GTDB): domain Bacteria; phylum Bacillota; class Clostridia; order Lachnospirales; family Lachnospiraceae; genus Acetatifactor. The sequence goes on from JAGANP010000163.1 coordinate 77, forward strand.
GGAAATCTACGATCAGGAGTATGCGGAGAAATTCCGGGAACTGGGGATCGAGTATTTCTATACGCTGATTGATGATGCGGTGGCCCGCGTGATCCGTTCCGAGGGCGGCTTTATCTGGGCCTGCAAGAATTATGACGGCGATGTGATGTCCGATATGGTAGCCACGGCCTACGGGGATCTGTCCATGATGACCTCCGTGCTGGTATCCCCCAGCGGTGTCTATGAGTACGAAGCGGCTCACGGTACGGTGCAGCGGCATTATTACAAATATTTAAAGGGGGAGGAGACCTCCACCAACGGTATCGCAACGATCTTTGCCTGGACCGGTGCGCTGAAAAAGAGGGGCGAACTGGACAATATTCCGGAGCTGGTAGCTTTCGGGGAAAAGCTGGAGAGAGCCTGTGTCAAGACTGTGGAGGACGGCAAGATGACCAAGTCCCTGGCCTCCATCTCCACCTGCGAGAATCCGGTGGTATTAAACAGCCTGGAGTTTATCAAGGCCATCCGGGAACCCCTGGACAGCCTGCTGTAAGACGGCAACAGGGAGAATGGACAACGAAAGAGACAAGGGGCAGACTTCTGCAAAGAGGGCTGCCTCTCTTTTATGGCTAGTTCAGCCCGCACCATTCGCAAAGCCGCACCTGCGGTGCTTTCCCGCTGCTTCGCAGCTAACTTTGCTCATAATCGGGCGCTTAGCTCATAACCTGTACAACAGCCAAATTCATGCAAGCATGATTTGTCTGTCATACAGGTTATGGCTGAACTGTTACTGCAGATTGATTATTTCCGGTCATTTCATTGACAGATTTTTAACATTCAGATATAATAAAAACAGTTTATTTTGTTTGGAGGATATCATGGAAGAAAAAGAGATTTCCCAGGCCGTGATTGGGCGGCTGCCCCGGTATTTTCGGTATCTGGGGGAACTGAAGGATGAGGGCGTAGAGCGGATATCCTCTCAGGAACTCAGTGAACTGATGAAAGTGACGGCATCCCAGATCCGGCAGGATTTCAATAATTTCGGCGGCTTCGGCCAGCAGGGATATGGATACAATGTGGAATATCTGTATCAGGAGATCGGCAGGATACTGGGGCTGGATCGAACCCATCGCTTTATCATCATCGGTGCGGGCAATCTGGGGCAGGCACTGGGGGGATATCTGAATTTTGAGCGGAGAGGCTTTATTTTCAGCGGTATGTTCGACAAAAATCCCGATCTGGTGGGCAAGGAAGTCCGGGGAATCCGGGTACAGCCCATGGAAGAGATGGAGCAGTTTATCCGGGACAACGATGTGGATATCGCCGTTCTGACGATTCCCAAGACCAGTGCGGTGGAGGTGGCGGAGCGCCTGGTACACATCGGGATTCGGGCCATCTGGAATTTTGCTCATGTGGATCTGAATGTGCCGGAGGGAATTCAGGTGGAGAGCGTACACCTGTCGGACAGCCTGATGAAGCTTTCCTATAATATCAACCGATACCTGGAGGAAAACGAACAACAGTGTGAGAAGAAGTGAGCGGCAGCTCACGAAAGGACGGATGCGCAGTGAAAGATAAATCAGAGGCATATGAGAAAGCCCTGTCGGACAAAAGAGTGCCGATACTGACTCTGGACAATAAATGGTATAAGCTTTTTACGGATCTGACACAGGCAGGAGAGATCCCGGAGCTGGAAAAGCAGCTCAATGATCTGCTGAAGCGCCAGGGCAAGCTGAAGGTGGATTCCAAGAACATCAGAAAGCTGAAGAAAAAGCTGCTGGATGAAATCATATCCATGGCCGATGAGCTGGAACAGTCCCCGGGAAAGGCGCTGGAGAAGCAGCTTGATGAGCATAAGCGTCTGATTGAGGAGTGCAATGAGAAGCTGGAGAGCTATCAGGAGGAACTGCTGGAGCTGCCCAGACAGATTGATACGGCCAATCATGCGCTGATGCTGGCCACCATGCAGTACTGCTATGAGCATATGCAGGAGAATACCGAACGGATCGTGGAGATCGCCAAATGGGTGACGGATATCCGTATCGAATTAAAAAAGAATCTGGTGCGCAAGCAGGAAATGGAATATCAGAACCGGCAGATCTATTCCTATATGCATGATCTGTTCGGGGCGGATGTCATAGAGCTTTTTGACATGAAATACAATCCGCTGGAGGTCGAACAGCAGAAAAAGATGGCCAGGGAGCAGAAGAAAGCCCAAAAGGAAGCCGGGGCGGAGAAGGATCAGCAAGGAGGGACTGTTGCGCCGTAACGGTCCCTTAGCTTTTGGCAGAAAAGCCATAGTCGGAGGAGGTGCGGTGATGAAATATGTGGTGGATGCCCAGGAAATGAAACAGTATGAGGAAACGGTCATAGATACCATGGGGATACCGGCGCTTACCCTGATGGAGCGGGCAGCGCTGGCGGTAGCGGAGGAAATTCGTGCCTATGCGGGCAGGCAGGGGCTGTCAGAGCGGGAGAAAACGCTGCTGGTGGTGGCTGGCAGCGGCAATAACGGAGCGGATGGCATGGCGGTGGCCCGGATTCTGTCTCTGGAGGGCTGGCAGGTGACGGTGTATCAGACCGGCAGTGCGGGACATTGTACCCGGGAGTGGGAGCGGCAGAATAAATTTATCAGCTATTATCCCGTGCGGATAGTCAGCAACTGGCCTGCCGGGGAATATACTGTTATGGTGGATGCTCTTTTCGGCATCGGCCTTTCCCGGCAGGTGCAGGGAGAGTATGCGGAAATCATTCAGGAGCTGAACCGCCGAAAGGGCTTTAAGCTGTCCGTGGATGTGCCCAGCGGTGTTCATGCCGATACGGGAAAGATCATGGGAACGGCTGTGCAGGCGGATCTGACGGTGACCTTTGGATGGGCCAAGAAAGGGCTGCTGCTGTATCCCGGCGCCGCTTATGCGGGACAGATAGCCGTTCGGGAGATCGGAATCAACGAGACCTGCTTTCCGGCTGCGGGAAAAAAGCCGGGAATGTTTGCCTATGACGAGCCGGTGGGAACGCTTCTGCCTCCCAGGGCGGCGGACGGCCATAAGGGAAGCTTCGGCAAGGTGCTGCTGATCGCCGGTTTTGAACAGATGCCGGGAGCTGCCGTGCTGGCGGCGAAAGCGGCTTATCATGCGGGTGCTGGCATGGTACGGGTGGTCTGCTCTCCAGAGAACAGAGGCATATTGCAGACGGCGGTGCCGGAGGCGCTTTATACGGCGCCGGAGAACTGGCGGCAGGGCTGCGAATGGGCGGATGTGATCGCCATCGGCCCGGGACTGGGGAAAAACACGCAGGTAAAGGAGCTTCTGACAGGGGTGCTGAAAGAAAGCCGCCTGCCTCTGGTACTGGATGCGGATGCCCTGAATATGATTGCCGGGGATATGAGCCTGCAGCTTCTGGTATCGGATCAGGGCCAGGAGGGGAGAAGCATTATCCTGACCCCTCACGAGGGAGAGCTGGCACGGCTCAGCGGCAAGGAAATCTCCCAGATCCGGGAGGAACGGGAGCGGACGGCCCGGATTCAGGCCCAGGATCTGCACTGCGTCCTGGTATGCAAGGGGGCCAGAACGCTGATCTGCGGCGGAAAGGGAGAAATCTGCATCAATCTGACAGGGGATAACGGCATGGGCACCGCCGGCAGCGGGGATGTGCTGACCGGTGTGATCGCCGCTCTGCTGGCCCAGGGAGCGGATGCTTTTTCCGCAGCCAGTGTGGGGGTATATCTGCACGGACTGGCGGGAGAGCGGGCGGCAGCGGCCCACAGCAGCTACGGCCTGACTGCGGGAAAACTGGCGGAGGGCATAGGGGAGGTTATTGCAGCTTCAGACACCTCCCGAAAGGAGACAATGGTTCATGGATGTTAGAGAGTGGGAATACAGCAGGGTATATGCACAGGTGGATCTGGATGCCATCCGGGCTAATCTGGCCTATATCCGTCGGCATATTGATCCTCATACCCGGGTTCTGGCGGTGGTGAAGGCGGACGGCTACGGCCATGGCAGCGTACCTATCGCCAGGGAAATAGAAGCGATGGAGGAGCTGGGAGGCTTTGCGGCGGCTACGGCGGAGGAGGCGCTGGAGCTGCGCCGGGCAGGAATCCGCAAGCCCATACTGGTACTGGGCTATACCTTTCCCTATGCCTATGAGGAGCTGATCCGCCAGGAGGTGCGGCTGGCCGTATTCCGGGAGGATACGCTGGAGCAGCTGAAAGAGGCGGCGGGACGTGCAGGCAGGAAAGCCATCGTCCATGTAAAGGTGGATACGGGGATGGGAAGAATCGGTATACAGCCTAGGGAGGAAAATATTGCGTTCCTGGAGCGGATCGCCGCTTCCGAAGAATTGGAGCTGGAGGGGATCTTTACCCATTTTGCCCGGGCGGATGAGGCAGATCTGGAGAGTACCCGAAAGCAGATGAAACGGTTTCAGGATTTTACGGCATTGGCACAGGAGCGTCTGGGCATGCGGATTCCCTGTCAGCATGTCTCCAACAGCGCAGGCATTCTGCGGCTGCAGGAGGCCAATCTGGATCTGGTGCGGGCGGGCATCATCCTTTACGGCCTGTGTCCCTCCGAAGAGGTGGCACAGGACGCCAAAGGGCTGCAGCCGGCAATGTCCCTGCACAGTCATCTGGTCTATATCAAAGAAGTGGAGCCGGGGCAGAGCATCAGCTACGGCGGCACCTTTACGGCTGACCGGCGGATGCGGGTGGGCACCGTGCCCGTGGGGTACGGCGACGGCTACCCCAGAAGTCTTTCCGGCAAAGGCAGTGTACTGATCCGGGGACGCCGGGTGCCGATCCTGGGAAGAGTCTGTATGGATCAGTTTATGGTGGATCTTACGGCGATTCCGGAGGCAGCGGAGGGAGATCCGGTGGTGCTGCTGGGCCGGGACGGACAGGAGGAGATCACGGCCCAGCGGCTGGGGGAGCTGTCGGGGCGTTTTAATTATGAACTGATGTGCGATATCAGCCCCAGGGTTCCCAGAGTCTATGTAAAGGAGAATATGGTGCAGTAGCGCCCACACAGACACACTTTCCTTTTTGGCTGAATACCTTGAGAAAAAGTGGAAATACTCAGAATAAATTAAACTTTCGAGAGGTATCTGGGGAATGAAAAGAGGAGATATATTTTATGCGGATCTGCGGCCGGTGATCGGCTCGGAACAGGGAGGGATCAGACCGGTGCTGATCATCCAGAATGATGTGGGCAACCGGCACAGCCCCACGGTGATCTGTGCGGCGATCACCTCCAAGATGAACAAAGCCAAGCTGCCCACGCATATTGAATTGAGTGCCAGGGAGTACGATATGGACAAAGATTCCGTGATTCTGCTGGAGCAGCTGCGTACCATTGACAAGAAACGGCTGAAGACCAAGGTCTGTCATCTGGACGGAGAAATTATGCGGAAAGTAAACAGAGCGCTGATGATCAGTCTGGAACTGGATACATAAAAAGAGACTGTTCCTTGACGAATAGAGGTAATAATGGTATGATTAACAGCATCTGAGATTAAGAAAAAGGAGTGATAGGGACATGGAAGATGGCGGGCCCACTGCCAGTATTATGATTTTTTTGATTCTTGTTTTAGTGGATATGTTCTTTTATGGATTTGGAGCGGCGGTAGAACAGCTCAATCTCAAGGATGTAGAGAAGCGAGCCCAGGAGGAAAAGGACAGAAAGTCCAGGCGGCTGCTGAAGATTCTGGAGGATCCAACCCGGTATGTCAATTCCGTACAGCTGATCGCCACCCTGGTCAATATTATTATGGGTGGTGTTTATCTGGGAATCTGGCGCCGGACCGTGGAGAATTTTATTGCAGGCTTTACGGAGCGGAATCTCACAGGGGTAGTACAGATCCCCCTGTATGTGATCACAGCAGTTTCTGTCATGCTTACCATGATATTTCTGCTGTACATATTACTGACTTTCGGCGTGCTGCTGCCGAAAAAGCTTGCCAGACGCCTGCCGGAGAGATGGGCTTATGCCAGCATCAATATCGTATATGCGGTGATGAAGCTGCTGACTCCCTTTACCGGGCTGGTGACCGTATCCGCCAACCTGATTCTGCGTCTGTTCGGCGCCAGAAATGTCGGCAATGAAGAGGATGTGACGGAGGAAGAGATCATCAATATGGTCAATGAGGGTCATGAGCAGGGCATCATCCAGGCCAGTGAGGCGGAGATGATTTCCAATATCTTTGAATTCGGAGATAAGGAAGCCCATGATATTATGACCCACCGGAACAATATTGTAGCGCTGGACGGTTCCATGCTGCTCAAGGACGCTCTGGACTTTATTGCGGAGGGCAAAAGCAGCCGATATCCGGTATATGAGGAAAACATTGATCATATTATCGGTATTCTTTATCTTAAGGACGCCATGCGGTATCATCATACGGAGGACAAGCAGTACTGCCCCATCGGGCAGCTGACAGACCTGCTGCGGGAGCCGGTGTATATCCCTCAGACACGGCATATTGACGAGCTGTTCCGGCAGATGCAGTCGGGGAAGCAGCAGATGGTGATCGTGGTGGATGAATACGGTCAGACTGCCGGTTTGGTAACCATGGAAGATATTCTGGAAGAGATCGTGGGCAATATTCTGGATGAATATGACGAGGACGAGGATTTTATCGAAGAAAAAGGCAATGATGAGTATATCATCGAGGGCAAAACGCCCCTGGAGGATCTGGAGGAGCGGTTCCATATCTCTTTCCATGAGGAGGACTTTGAGACGCTGAACGGCTTCCTGATTGCCAAGATGGACAAGATTCCGAACGAGGGCGAACAGTTTGAGATCTCTGTAGACGGTTATCATTTCAAAGTACTTTCCGTGGAGAACAAGATGATCCACAGTGTACTGGTAACGAAGCTGCCGGAAGAGGAGACAGCAGGCAGGGAAGAGGCTGCACCGGAAGAAGTGCAGTAATGCAATGATGAAAAGAATATAGGAGATAAGGAGAAATACGATGTCAGGACATTCTAAATTTGCAAACATTAAGCACAAAAAAGAGAAAAACGACGCTGCAAAGGGGAAGATTTTTACCATTATCGGGCGTGAAATCGCCGTTGCCGTAAAGGAGGGCGGCCCCGATCCCAACAATAACTTTAAACTGGCAACCGTGATTGCCAAGGCCAAGGCCAACAATATGCCCAACGACACCATCGAGCGGGGCATCAAAAAGGCGGCAGGCGATGTGGGCAATGTCAACTATGAGTATATTACCTATGAGGGCTACGGCCCCGGGGGAACCGCTATTATTGTGGATACCCTGACGGATAATAAGAACCGTACCGCTGCCAATGTGAGAAGCGCTTTCACCAAAGGTCAGGGTAATATCGGTACCCCCGGCTGCGTGTCCTTTATGTTTGACAAAAGGGGCCAGATCATCATTGACCGGGAAGAATGCGACATGGAATTTGATGATCTGATGATGGTGGCGCTGGATGCCGGTGCGGATGATATCACCGAGGAGGAGGACAGCTTTGAGGTGCTGACGGATCCCGATGCCCTGGAGCAGGTGCGCAAAGGGCTGGAGGACGCCGGTGTGCCCATGATCAGTGCCGAGGTGACCATGCTGCCTCAGAATTATGTGACGCTGACCGATGAGACCGCTATCAAGAATCTGACCAGGATTCTGGATATTCTGGACGATGACGATGATGTACAGAATGTATATCATAACTGGGATGAGTAATTGCGGATAAGAAGATGGGGGTTTGTGATGGACAGACTTGCAATCGTAGTACCCTGTTACAATGAGGAAGAGGTACTGAAGATCGCTTCCCAGGCTCTGAGAGGGGTGCTGGCGGATCTGACGGCCAAGAACAAGATCGACAGCAGCAGCTTTATTTTGTTTGTCAATGACGGCAGCAAGGACAGAACCTGGGAACTGATCGAGGAGGAGCACAGGCTTTATCCGGCCCAGGTCTGCGGTGTGAAGCTGGCGGGCAACGTGGGGCATCAGTTTGCGCTGACCGCAGGGCTGCTGACGGCCATGGAGCGCAGTGATGTGACGGTATCCATAGATGCGGATCTGCAGGATGATGTGAATGTGATCGAGGAGATGATCGATAAATTCCATGCGGGCAACGATATTGTATACGGCGTCCGCAGGGAGCGGAAGACCGATACCTTTTTCAAACGCACCACGGCTCAGGCATTCTATAAGCTGATGGCGCTGATGGGGGTAAAGACAGTCTATAATCATGCAGATTTTCGCCTGATGTCCAGGCGGGCGGTGGAACAGTTCTCCCAGTATAAGGAGACCTATCTGTTTCTGCGGGGGATGATGCCGCTGATCGGTTATCAGACCGACAGCGTCTATTATGACCGGAAGGAGCGGGTGGCGGGAGAATCCAAGTATCCGCTGAAGAAGATGCTGGCGCTGGCGTTCAATGGGATTTCTTCCTTTAGTGTAAAGCCCATAAGCATGATCTTAGGGTTGGGGATTGTCATCATTATCTGTTCCTTATTTGCGGCTGTTTATGCCCTGATTTCTTATTTTACCGGTCATGTGGTACCGGGGTGGACTTCTCTGATTCTGTCCATCTGGTTCCTGGGCGGGCTGCAGCTGATGGCGGTAGGTATGGTGGGCCAGTATATCGGTAAAATCTATATGGAAGTGAAGCAGCGTCCCAGATATAATATCGAAACCATATTGGAGAGTGAACAGGAGCAGGAAGCAAAGGATGAGCTATAAAAAAAATGCGGTAAGCTATGGTATATGGGCACTGTATCTGCTGGGGATCGGTGTGGTACTGTCCTTTCTGGGAATGGTGATCGGCAATCAGGATTCCGGGATTCCCTATGCGGCGCTGGGGCTTCTGGCACTGTCCTTTGGGCTTTTGTTTCTGGTCTATTTTCTGGGCAAAAAGCTGGTGGACAGTGTACCTGTCAGAAAGCTTGCCGC
>JAGANP010000164.1 GCA_017624175.1 Lachnospiraceae bacterium
GCTGGTATATATGAATATGGATACCCTGCATACCCTGGAGGACCGCCAGTTTTTTTCCGGCTTTGCGGAGGTAATGAAGCACGGCCTGATCAAGGACGCCAAATTCTATACCTGGCTGATTGACAAGATGTATGAGATCTGTGAAAAGGATCCGGATGTGCTGGAGGAGATGATCCTGCGCAGCTGCACGATCAAAAAGCTGGTGGTGGAAAAGGATCCTACGGAGCAAGGCGACAGAGCACTGCTGAATTACGGTCATACCATTGGTCATGCTATTGAAAAAGCATGGAATTTTGAGCTGCTGCATGGGGAATGCGTAGCGCTGGGAGCTGTGGCTGCCGCCTATATCTCCTGGAAACGGGACATGATCTCCATGGATGATTATTATGAGATTCGGGATATGTTTGTTCCTTTCTATCTGCCGATCTCCGTGGACAATATTGATCCTGTGGAGGTGCTGAAGCTGACACGATCCGATAAAAAGGCCCAGGCCGGTACCATCAAATTCATCCTGCTGGATCGGATCGGCAAGGCCGTGATGGACACGACGGTATCGGAGGAAGAGATGCTTGCTGCCATTCAGGAAATCTATTTTAGTGAAGGTGATATGCGTGAATAAGAAAAAAGCGATTCTATTAAGTGTGGATCTGCTGCTGGGGATCCTGCTGGTATGGTTTGACCAGTTTACCAAAAGCCTGGCCATCCAGCATTTAAAGGGAAAAGAGCCCATTTCCCTGATTGACGGGGTACTGGAGCTGCAGTACCTGGAGAACCGGGGCGCCGCTTTCGGCATGCTGCATAACCAGAAGATCTTCATTCTGTTTGTGGGCATTATTTTCATGCTGGTACTGCTGTTTTTCCTGCTGAAAATGCCGGTCAATGCGAAATTCTGTGTCACGCATGTGCTGATGGTCTGCATTATTTCCGGCGGGCTGGGTAATATGCTGGACCGCCTGCGCCTGGATTATGTGGTGGATTTTATTTCCTTTATCCTGATCAACTACCCGATCTTTAATGTGGCGGATATCTATGTGGTCTGCGCCACCATCGGCTTGTTTATCATGTTTCTGTCTGTTTTAAAAGAAAAGGATCTGGAATTCCTGAATTTCAAGCAGAACCGCTACAGGGAGATGTAATGGATTATTTTTGTTTTCAGATGACAGAAGAATATGAGGGAGAGAGGATCGACAAATGCATGGCCATGCTGGTGGATTCTCTCTCCCGCAGTTATATCCAGAAGCTGATCCGGGACGGACAGGTTCTGGTAAACGGCAGCCCCGTAAAGGTGAGCTATCAGGTACAGGCCGATGACGAGGTGGCCTTTACGCTGCCCCCGTCCCAGGAGCCGGATATCCTGCCGGAAAACATCCCCCTGGATATCCTTTACGAGGACGGGGATCTGCTGGTGGTCAACAAGCCCAAAGGGATGGTGGTCCATCCTGCCGCCGGACATTACAGCGGCACCCTGGTAAACGGGGTGATGTACCACTGCGGCAAGGAATTATCCGGCATCAACGGGGTAATGCGCCCGGGAATCGTACACCGGATCGACAGGGATACCACCGGTTCCCTGATTATCTGCAAAAACGATAAGGCCCATAACCATATTGCGGCCCAGCTGAAAGAACACTCCATTACCCGGCGCTACCGGGCGATCTGCTACGGGGTGCTGCGGGAAGAGGAGGGAACCATCGACAGGCCCATCGGCCGCCATCCCTCGGACCGCAAGAAAATGACAGTCCGGGCGGACGGAAAGCGTGCCGTAACCCATTACCGGGTTCTGCAGCATTTCCGGGAATACACCTATATCGAGTGCGAACTGGAAACCGGACGTACCCACCAGATCCGGGTACATATGGCCAGCATCGGCCATCCGCTGCTGGGGGATGAGGTCTATGCTCCGGGCAGGAAATGTCCCTTTTCCCTGCAGGGCCAGACCCTCCATGCAATGACCATTGGTTTTATCCATCCGTCCACAGGAGCCTATCTGGAGGTAGAGGCTCCGCTGCCGGAATATTTCACACATTTGCTTTCTATTTTGCAATAATTTATTGTCTTGCAGCAAAATTTGGTGTATAATAACAGCAGATAGATGATATGTCATTTATACTTTAAAGGGAAAGAGGGTTACTGTATGAATACTGTGATTACGATCGGACGTCAGTTCGGCTCTGCTGGGCGGGAAATCGGAGAAAAGTTGGCGGAATATTTCGGCATTAAATGTTATGACAAGGAGCTGCTCACCAGAGCGGCCCAGGAGAGCGGCTTCTGTGAGGAGATGATCCAGAATCACGATGAGCGTCCCACCAATTCCTTTTTGTATAATCTGGTGATGGATACCTATTCTTTCGGCTATAACGCCTCCTCCTTTGTGGATATGCCCATCAGCCATAAGGTATTCCTGGCGCAGTTTGATACCATCAAAAAGATTGCCGACGAAGGCAGCTGCGTGATCGTGGGCCGCTGTGCGGATTATGCACTGGCGGATTATGAGAACTGCATCCATCTGTTTATCTATGCGGACGAGAAGACCAAGGTAAAACGGATCATGGAAAAATATGATCTGTCCGAGGATAAGGCCCGGGATATGATCATCAAGAAGGATAAACAGAGACAGAGCTATTACAATTACTATTCCTCCAAGAAGTGGGGACGTGCCGACAGCTATGACCTGTGCATCAACAGCAGCGTGCTGGGCGTGGAGGGAACCGTAAAGCTGATTATCCAGTATA
>JAGANP010000165.1 GCA_017624175.1 Lachnospiraceae bacterium
GCGGCAGCGGTTCCTGCGGCAGCGGGGGAATCAGAGGACGGCCGGATAGCCGGAACGGATAGCGGCAATGGGGGAAAACAGGGTGCAGCGGTCGGTCTGCGGCATGTGCTGACGATTGTGTATCTTGTGGGCGCAGCGGCGGTTTCCGGATTCTATCTGGTACAGTATCTGCTGATGCGCAGAAAAGTCTCGGCAGCGGTGCGGGGAAAAGGAAATGTGTGGTATTGTGAGAAAATCACATCCCCGTTTGTAATGGGAATCTTTCGCCCAAGGATTTATCTGCCCTACGGACTGAGTGAGCAGGAACGCTATTATGTATTAAAGCACGAGCGTACCCATATCCGGCATCATGATCCGGTCATTCTGCTTCTGGGGATTCTCTGCATCTGTCTGCACTGGTGGAATCCGCTGGTGTGGCTGGCGGTATACAGGATGAATCAGGACATGGAGATGTTCTGCGATGAAGCGGCGCTGAAAGGAGTACGGGCACAGGAGAGAAAGGCCTATGCCAGAACCCTGCTGGCTTTTGCCGCAAGACAGAACGGATTTTCTGTCGGACTTGCGTTTGGCGAGTCCAACACGGAGAGGAGAGTGAAAAATCTGATGCGTAAAAGACGGGGAAGTATGATTATTGCGTTTCTTGTTGTGCTGCTGGCGGCGTTCTGTGTGATTGCCCTGCTGACGGTGCGGGAGGGAGAGGACGGCAGCAGCACACAGCCGGAGGAGAGCGGCCCCCAGTTGGAGGAGAGCGGCTCACAGCCGGACGGCAGCAGTTCGCAGCCCGATGCCGGAAATTCCTCATCTGACGGCCAGAGCGCAATACAGGAATCTACCGAGGACAGGGCCGCCAGATATGCGGCATACCGGGAAGCGCTGGAAAATGACTTCTATGATAAAGTTTTCCCTGACGGTGTGGAATGCGGTATACAGGGGACAGAGACAGAGCCCGGAAATTACTTCGCCGTCTTTGATATCGACGGTGACGGACGGGAGGAGCTGTTGATCCAGTATACCACGGCAAGTATGGGAGGTATGCGGGAAGCGGTTTATGATTATGACGCAGAGACCGGCACCATGCGGCAGGAGCTTTCTGAGTTCCCGTTAGTTACCTATTATGATAACGGGACGGTGGAAGCCGGATGGTCCCACAATCAGGGCCTGAACACTTTCAGCAGTGATGAGTTCTGGCCATATAATCTGTACCGGTACGACAGTGCCACGGATACCTATGTCTTACTTGGCATGGTGGACGCCTGGGATAAGAAAGTTTCAGAGAAGAATTATGCCGGGGAGTCGTTCCCGGATGAGGCGGACGAGGACGGCGACGGCATCCTGTATTCCGTTATGGGCAACATGGACACATTGGAGGCGTATGACGCAGTGGAGACTCTGGTGGACGGACCGGCGCTTGCCGAGCTGCAGGAGAGCTACCGCAGCGGTGGGGCGCAGATCACGATTCCCTGGCAGGCACTGACAGTGGAAAATATTCATGGTGCTCTGGCTCAGGAGCAGAGCGGAGAGGCTTATTTCTACGGCAGATGGTATGTATGGGATTACCAGATGGCGGAGATCACTGCACTTTCCACGGAGGATGCAGAGGGCTATGTGGGCACGGAGCTGGTCTATGGGGCGGATTATGTCCGTGTCAATGGGGAGGAGCTTTCTGCACCGGATTTTGCCTATGCCTTTACCGACTGCACAGAAGAGACGCTTATGCAGGACTACCGGGTGAATCTGGGAGAGTGGTGGAGCGGCAGCTCGACGGTTGTCTGCGGGGAAATCAATACCGGCGATAATGCGTTTGGAAGTCATTTCTTTGTGGTCAATGAGGAAACGATCTGGATCTACCATGAGGGCGTCTTTTTCCTGGCAAGGCGGGAGAAACAGGACACTGCCGTGGGATAATGGGCAGTACATCGTGTCCCGGCAGAATTGCTTTCGGGAGAGCAGCAGGTAAGGAAAGGACGGAGGAAAACATGTTTTTTGAAGAGATTCAGGTGGGAGATCAGATGCTCATACCGGAGACGAGGGTGGAAAAAGAGGAGATGCTGGCGTTTGCCCGCAGATACAATCCGGTGCCCATGCATACGGACGAGGAATATGCCGCTGCTGCCCGGGCGGGGCAGGTAACCTCCTCCGGGCTGTATACCTTTCTGCTGATCTGGTGCCAGTATGTGACCGGGGACTTTGGCGGAGCGGAAACCATTGCCGGTACGGACATGAGGCTGAGATTTACGGCGCCTGTTTTTGCCGGGGATGTGCTGCACGGTGTGGCAGAGGTTCTGGAAAAGAAAGAGCGTAACGCTTACAATGGCACTGTCCGAGTGGGGATGGATATCTATAATCAGAATGGGGCGCTGGTACTCCGCAGTGAGACGGATACGGTGGTGAAGAGGAAGTCGGCGGAGAACAGAGCCGCAGAAAAGGAGAAGCGTGAAGCATGAGTGTAAACGGAATATCCCATGAAAAATATGAACATCTGGAAGAACTGCAGGCACAGCTTCAGGGGGTGCTGGAGGAGTTATATGAGGCAGCATCTCTGGAGCAGGGGGACATCCTGGTGATGGGATGCTCTTCCAGTGAGGTGGCAGGAGGGCAGATCGGCACATACTCCAGTGAGGAAATCGGGGCATGCCTGTTTCAGAGTGCTCAGGCTTTCTGCCGGGAAAAGGGGATCTATCTGGCCTGCCAGTGCTGTGAGCATTTAAACCGCAGCCTGATTGTGGAGAAAGCCTGTATGAAAGAACACAGGCTGACCAGAGTCAATGTGGTTCCCCAGCTAAAGGCAGGAGGCGCTTTTGCCACGGCGGCTTATGGTTATATGCAGGAGCCAGTGGCGGTGGAACAGCTCCAGGCTCAGGCGGGTATTGACATCGGAGATACCCTGATCGGCATGCATCTGGCTGCTGTGGCCGTGCCGGTGCGTACCCGTCAGAAGATGGTCGGTGAGGCCCATGTGGTCTGTGCCCGTACCAGAGCCAAATATGTAGGAGGCAGCCGGGCGGCTTATGAAGAGGATCTGTGCTAGACTGTCTTCTGAGGCGTGGGATCTGCGCCAGTCCTGAGCTTTGTACTTTAAAAATGCATGAAAGAGGGAAACCGGCATATACTATGGGGGAAGAAAAGCAAGACGTGGTAACCCCACTAAAGGAGGAATTATGCAGGCAGAGACTTATCCCTTTGTAGTGCAGCCATTGCCCTACGACTATGATGCGCTGACACCGGTATTGGATGAAAAAACCTTACATTTTCATCATGACAAGCACTATAAGACCTATGTGGACAATCTGAACAGCACATTGGCAGACTATCCGGAGCTGCAGAAAAAAAGCTTGAAAGAATTGCTGACCAATCTGGAGAGCCTTCCGGCGGCAGCCAGAACCCCGATCCGCAATAATGGAGGAGGCGTGTTCAATCATGAGCTGTATTTCGGCACCATGCGCCAGCCCATGGGACAGCTGCCTTCGGGTGCATTGGCGGAGGCTATCAACCGGGATTTTGGCAGCTATAATCAATGGAAAGAGCAGATGAAGCAGGCGGCGGTTTCCCAGTTTGGCTCCGGTTGGGCCTGGCTGGTAACGGACGGGGGCGGCAGACTTTCCGTGGTACAGACGCTCAATCAGGATGTGCCGGATCTGGCTCAATTTACGCCGATCCTGCTGGTGGATGTATGGGAGCATGCCTACTATCTTCAGTATCAGAATCTGCGGGCAGTCTATGTGGAGGGGTGGTTTGGCCTGATCCACTGGAAAAAGGTGCAGCGACTCTACGAGGAGGCCATCAGAGCCTGAAGAAAGGTATGAAAAGGATGAACCAAAGAAATTATCAACGGGAGCTGGACAGGATACTGGAGGAGCTGCCCCGGGGAGAAAAGAAACTGTTCCTGCACAGCTGCTGTGCGCCCTGCAGCAGCTACGTGCTGGAATATTTAACGCAGTTTTTCGACATAACGCTTCTCTTTTATGGCCCCAATATTCAGCCCCGGGAGGAATATGA
>JAGANP010000166.1 GCA_017624175.1 Lachnospiraceae bacterium
GAAAAAATATTCTCCCATCGGGGAGATGACCACCTTTGCCAAGCAGTATGCGGAATCCCTGGCCCAGGTATCCGGCCACACGGCGCTGATCAGCGACAGGGATCAGTTCATTGCCACAGCAGGAGGCGGCAAGGTTTATCTGGGTAAGGAAGTGGGAAAGCAGCTGGAAGAGCGGATGAATAACCGGGAGACAGGTATCTGCTCCCAGGGGGAGAGAAATTTCTTCCGGGTCTGTGATGAAGTGGAGGGGGAATACCAGCATCTGGCCTTTACCCCCATTATCTGTGAAGGTGACGTGATCGGTTCTGTAGTACTGCTGGAGAACGATCAAAAAGCGAAGATGGGTGAGGTGGAATACAAGCTGATCATGTCGGCAGCAGGCTTCCTGGGCAGACAGATGGAGCAGTAGCGTTCTGTGGAAACCTGCGCCGTCGTGGACAGCAAAAGAGGGACGAAGCATCTATGAAAGCTTCGTCCCTTTGTCATATTAAGGGTCATATTTGGCGTCAGATGATTCAGGCGTTAGCCATTGCGCAGAGCTCTGCCAGCATCTTGGGCAGCTCGGTGTCCATGTTTTCATCTGAGAACTGGCAGGTGCCCACAGCTTTGTGGCCGCCGCCGTGGTATTTCAGCATCAGGCTGCCCACGTTCACATCGCTGGTGCGGTTTAAGATACTGTAGCCCACAGCTGCGGAACAGCCCTGGCCGCCCCGTCCGCTGACAATCCATGCGGAGATATTCTGCTGGGGATACATACTGTAGATCATAAAGCGGTTGCCGGTGTAGATCGGATCCACACCCCGCAGATCTGTAATGATCACATTGCCCTCGGTGCGGGTATATTTGGTTACCATCTCTTTGAATTTTTCCGTCTGCTCACGGTATACCTCGATACGCTCCTGAACATCTGGCAGCGCCAGGATCTCTTCCGTGCTCATGGTGCGGCAGGCGTCCATCAGCTTCTCCATCAGCTGGTAGTTGGAGATCGTAAACTGTCTCCAGCGCCCCAGACCGGTACGGGGATCCATCAGGAAGCCCACCAGGATCCAGCCCTGGGGGTTCATCACCTCGTCAATGGTCAGATTGCCGGAATCCACCTTATCCACAGCCTCCATCATGTCATCAAACTGGGGAAAACGCTCTTTTCCGCCATAGTATTCATAGATGATCCGGGCACAGGAGGGGGTGATGCGGCTTTCCCCCTTATATTTCCCTTTTAATTCATTTCTCTCATGTTCGCTGGAATGGTGGTCAAACCACAGGCCGCAGCCCTCCACAAAGGGAACGTTGGCCAGACAGTCATTTTCATTGACCTCCACCAGGCCATCCTGCAGATCCTTGGGATGGGCAAACTTCCAGGTGTCAATGATACCGGCCTCTTTCAGCAGAGCGCCGCAGGCCAGGCCGTCAAAGTCAGAACGAGTAATCAGTCGCATAGTTGTCTATCCTTTCTATTTCATTATGTATTTAAAAATATCAGGCACTTTCTTCACCGACCAGAAGCTTACGATTGCTCCAGATCCGGTACCAGAAGATTCCCAGGAAAATCAACTGCAGTACAAGGTAAACCAGGGAGATCCAGAACAGGTCAAAAAACCAGATCAGCACGGAGACCATCCCGGCAAAGCAGCTGATAATCATAAAAATAATGGACAGGTTATTGAAGCTGTGGTTTTCCGTGGTGTCCAATCCGTCACAGACATGGAGCATGGCCCGCAGCAGGATCAGGACCTGGAGTACACCGGAGACAAAGTAAAGCAGATATCCTGCCCGGAAACGCATACCGCCGTTCAGAGAAAAGGGCATCAGCTGCAGGCACAGATAAAAGCCCAGGCTGACTGCAATCCAGGGCAGCTGCCGGATAAAATGCTTATTTTTCATTCCCAGCATGACACAGGCCGCTGCCAGCAGCAGATAGCCCAGCACATCAGAAAACAGATCCAGCCGTAGCTGGTGTCCGATCACATGGTTGATGACCAGATTCACAGTCTGAGGTGCCTCGGTGGCAAACTCTTCAAAGGCCGGATACTCCCGGAAAGGAATACGAATATCCACTGCCAGCAGCACCACCGCCAGAAAAAGCATCACATAGGGTATCAGTTTTTTGTTCATATGGGATATTCCTCCTTGCGGGTATTCCCTCATAAGCGTGTTCTGAACTGATACCAGTATACACGTTTTTCTTCAATAAAGCAAGACTAACGGCTTTCCGGGTTTGTGTCAAGTAATCGTTGGCACTTTTCCTTTTTCTTTCGATGTTTGACTATTTATTCTATTTTCTGACTATTTTAAAGAAACTTTTCTTTACTGCCCGGTCTCCTTTTATGAACAGAATGCTGACGTGAACGCCTTTC
>JAGANP010000167.1 GCA_017624175.1 Lachnospiraceae bacterium
GTGTTGTATGTTAGAGTGATTATTACGTTTATGAGCCAAATTATAGCATAACATTTGGTATCTTGCATTATAATTTCATAATTCAGACATGAAAGGGGCGATTGAAAAATATTGAAAAATCTTGGCATAAATGTTAGCATTTATATGTTCGATTCATCAGGCAGAGCCAAAGGAGAAAAAGGTGTACAAAGAGAATCTTACAAATTGCTATTCTTATTTTTCCATAGAAAGTGCAGGGGAAATTCTGGAAGGGAAGGGCTTCCGGGCTGCAGATCACAGCTTTTTCAATCCGGAAGATATTACGCTAATTTTGGGCATAGAACCATTTGAGACCGTATTGATGGGGAAAAGCGTAAGAATGGGAACGGCTCATACCCGTTTTCCTCCTGGTCCGCCTGCAAACAGAAAGAGCCGACGATAGATGCCCGAGAGCAGTGTCTGAATATTGTGAGACAACTAAAATCCTCTGTTGACAGATTAAATAAGATCAGGCAGACATATAAGGTAAGCTTCACTATCGTGATTGTTCCGAACATATATCATGAGGAGGCGCCGATCCTGTGGTTTGACAATGAAATCATTGAATTTTGCTATCTGACAGGAACAGAGCTCAGTGTTGATATGTATATTCATGAACCTGAAGCGCATTTAGCAGGGGAAACGGAATCTCTCCGCAAGTAAAATCAAGCAATTTCCGTCCCGGTTCTTTATAATAGGGACAGAGCAGTTGAAACGGGGGAAACAGAGAATGTACGAGTGGCAGCAGCAGATTCAGATCATTATGGATGAAATTGACAGATGTATTAAGGAGCATAATGACGAAGCCCTGACACTGCACTTTCTTTCCCGCAAGCTGGGGTATTCTGAATTCTATATGACGAGAAAATTCAGAGAAATCCTGGGGATGCAGTTCAAGGAATATCTGCGGCGCAGAAAATTAGCTTTTGCCCTGAAAGAGGTGCGGGACAGCGACAGAAACCTGCTGGATATTGCCGTGGATTATGGTTTTTCTTCTCATGAAGCATTTACCCGGGCTTTTAAGGAGGCATACGGGATTACTCCCAGTGAATATCGGAAAAAGCCTGTGCCCGTAGTTCTCCGCACCAAAATAAACTCTTTCGACCGCTACTTTTTAGGCTTAGGAGAGATTGGCATGATGAAATCGACAGAGGATGTAAAAATTTATTTTGTAACCATTCCGGCACACAAGTTTTTGCACATTAAAAACTATGAGAGCAATGGGTATTGGGATTTCTGGCAGAAACAAAATCAGATTCCGGGACAGGACTATGAGACCATATGCGGCCTGCTGGACAGTATCAAGGGGAAATTGGATGACGAGGGCGGAAGTGATGCCAATGCGGGAGGCGGCCATCTTATGGCGTATATAAATGACCCGGAGGGAAGAATCTGCGGTTGGGGCTTTCCCCGGACAGAATGCTATGGGGTACGCCTTCCCGCTGATTACCAGGGCGAGGTGCCGCCCCAGATGCTTCTGGTGGATGTTCCCGAGGCCGAGTATCTTGTTTTTGAGCATGGCCCCTTTGATTATGAACAGGAAAACTGCAGTGTGGAGGGGAAGATAGAGAAGGCGATGGCGACTTTCGATTTTACAGGCACCGGATACTGCTTTGACACCACTACCCCCGGCAGAATTTTTTACTTTTATCATGATCCGGAGCGGTTCTGGAAGTATATCAGGCCGGTGCGTGCGGTTACAGAGTGATTTTTCGGGCGGATGGGAGTGCAGATGAAAGTAGACAGAATATTGGAGATCATCATATATTTGATTAACCATGACAACGTTCCCGCCAGTTACCTGGCGGAGCGTTTTCATGTGTCTGTCAGAACCATACAGCGGGACATGATCAGTATTTCCGCCATCGGGATCCCGGTATATTCCGAAAGCGGAAAATACGGCGGGTACTCCATCCTGCCCACCTATAAAATGAAAAACAGTGATATCAGAAGCGATGAACAGCAGATGATTATCAGAGCCTTAGAGAGCCTGGCTACTTCCTATACCAGCGATACCCTGAAAGCATTGATTGAAAAATATAATGCCATCATTGATAAAGAGGGCGGGCAAAAGGTATTCTGGGATTTCGGCGTCACAAGGGAAAATAATCAGGTACAGGGGATGAACCGGTTGTTGGAGCAGGCGATTGAGGGAAGAAAACTCATCACATTTGATTACCGGAATGCAAACGGAGATCAATCAACCCCTTTGGTAGAACCGCTGGCCATCCATTATAAGTGGTATGCCTGGTATCTATTCGCCTATTCTGCCGAAAAGAAACAATACCGGACCTATAAGGTGGCGAGAATGCAGAGTCTGCGGATCCTGGACAGGGTGTCCGCTGTGGAGCACGGAGATGTGGAGCAGCTGATGAAAGCCTCAGAGCAGGCCTATTATCAGACCTGTATCCCGATCGAGGTACAGTTTGCGCCCCGGGATGCCGGACTGATGGCGGAATATTTCCCGGATTGCCCTGTGGAGCGGCTTACGGAAAATACAAGCCGTATCTTCATCCATGTTCCGGCAGGGGAAAGGCTCTGGAAGGCGCTGCTGCTCAGCTTCGGGAACAGAGTAAAAGTCATAGGACCCAAGGAGTATCAACAGGAGCTGATTGAAACAGCTCAAAATTTTTTGTCTAATTACGACATATAGCTGTCGCAGAAGAATTGTATCATAGAACAAAAAACAGACGAAAGGTACGAAAGGAGTTATGCCCTATGACCAATGAGGAATTAATGGCGCCAATCAGAGAAAGCTATGAGGCGTTAAAACAGGCTTTACAGGGAACGGATATCGAAAGGATCAGAGAACTGACGCTGGAGGTTCACGCCCTGGTACATCCTGCGGAAATTTCCGGCAGAGCGGAAAAGACGATTGCAGATTATGTTCTGGATTATATGCTGGCAGGGAATCAGAATGTAATCGTGCCCAGAGAGAACGGCGAGACGGATCTGCACTATGCGGGAACCAAAGAGGTGCCGCTGTGCTGGCAATTCTGGCATACCTACCGGATCGAGGATCTGGTCAGCAATATGCTGATGGTGAACCAGAATCAGATATTTAATACCCAGTGGCAGAGAAAAATCGGCGCTTCCATCACGGATACCGGCAATGCACTGGAGTTTGACGAGGCGGCAGCATTCGGAAAGGGAATCAACGTCAATGCCCTGCGTGAGTATATGATCACTGTAGGAAAAAATACACGCAGCATATTGAGCAGCCTGACACTGGAGCAGATACAGTCCATGGTGCCGGAGGAATGGGTCATGAGAATCCTGGAGGAGGGCGGCGTGACCACGGATTTCCGCTCTGTGTGGCTATTGGTGTTCTGGGGAAGATTGACCCGGGGCGGCATGATCCTGACGCCCATTACCAACCATCATATGATGCATTTACCGGCCTGCCTGAAGCATTTACCGATCTTAGACGAAATGGCATAGTATTGATATGATGGAAAAATGTAAGACAATTTCATTGGTGCAACAGTACAAGCATCGCAGAGGGAGGGATGAGGATGGACAGCCTTATTTTGGAAAGTCCCATAGGAAGGTTAAAGATTTGTGCGGAAAACGGTAGAATCACCAGGCTCTGTCTGCTGCAGGAAGCCACGGAGCCGGCACCGGCCCTGAACAATATGCAGCACTCGGCGCTGTTAAACGAAGCCTGCCGCCAGCTGGATGAGTACTTCCGGGGCAGGAGAAGAGCGTTTGATCTGCCCATAGGCGGCGCAGGAACCGCATTTCAGCAGCGGGTCTGGGAGCAGCTGCGCCGCATCCCCTATGGGGAAACACGAAGCTATGCGGATATCGCCGCTGCGATCGGCAACCCCAGAGCGGTCCGTGCCGTGGGACAGGCCAACAACAAAAATCCTATTCTGATTCTTACTCCCTGTCACAGAGTGATCTATAAAAGCGGTGATCTTGCCGGATTCGGCTGCGGCACAGAGGTGAAGCGGTATCTTCTGGAGCTGGAACATCGAAACATCTGCGGGGAAGGGCGTATAGCGGAGAGGATATAACTGCGGGAAAGTGCAGATGCCTGAGAGGTTTCGGAATTCCGCACCACAAAGGGGCTGTGCACGAAAGCAGTGCACAGCCCCTTTAAGGATTCACAAAATGTGTTATTGCTTTTCAAATACCGGCATATAATCAATGGGA